>CALDZS010000025.1 GCA_937944065.1 uncultured Amylibacter sp.
GCCTGCTGGTTCAGGGGATGTTTTGACGGGCGAAGAAGTGTTTTCCGACAAATGCGGATCATGCCACGGTGATTTTGCCGAAGGTGTTGACAATTGGCCAAAACTAGCAGGTGGCGCAGGCACGTTAGCGGATGAAGATCCACTGAAAACAGTGGGTAGCTATTGGCCGTATTTGTCCACCACTTGGGATTACGTGAACCGGTCTATGCCCTTTGGAAACGCGCAGTCGTTAACGCCTGACGAGGTTTATGCGATTGTTGCATACATCCTTTTTTCCAATGATCTGGTCGAGGATGATTTTGTTCTATCAAAAGAAACTTTTGCAGATTTTAAATTGCCTAATCAGGATGGTTTTATCGTTGATGATCGCGCCCAAACAGAACTGGCAAAATGGTCAGGCGAACCGTGCATGACAGAGTGTAAGACGGATGCAAAAGTTACAATGCGTGCCTTGGTTTTGGACGTGACGCCAGAAGAAACGAAAGCTGAGGAAACAACAGAGGTTGCGTCAAGCACAACTGAAACCGCAACAGCCGAACCCAAGGTGACCAATGAACCTGCAGCGAAAGAGCCTGAAGTAGAAGTTGCTGCTGTCGACCCCGCTTTGATCAAAGCAGGCGAGAAAGTATACAAAAAATGCAAGGCTTGTCATCAAATTGGCGAAGGTGCCAAGAACCGTTCTGGCCCGATCCTGACCGGCATTGTGGGGCGACCTGCAGGTACGATTGATGGGTTCAAATATTCCAAAGCTTTGAAAACCATGGCGGAAGACGGCTTGGTTTGGGACGAAGCAGCTTTGCAAGAGTTTTTGGCGAAACCCAAGAAGTTCATGAAAGGCACCAAGATGAGTTTTGCAGGTTTGAAAAAAGACGAAGAGTTGGCCGCGATCACTGCCTATCTGGCAAGCATTGCTGAATAATGGCACGGTTGTGGTTTTCGACAGTTGTTCTGGGCACCTCATTGGTGGCCAGTGCTGCGTTTGCCGAGCAGACAGGCGATGTGGAAAAAGGTAAAAAAATCTTTTCCAAATGCAAGGCCTGTCATCAAGTTGGGAAAAGTGCCAAGGACCGTGTTGGCCCGCATTTGAATGGGGTTTTTGGACGTGCAGCAGCTGCGCATGATGGGTTTGCATATTCAAAGTCCATGAAACGCGCTGGTGCAGATGGACTGATTTGGACGGCCGAAACATTGGACGCGTATATAGAGAATCCGCGCGCGTTAGTATCAAAGACGCGCATGAGTTTCAAAGGACTGAAAAAGCCGCAAGATCGGGCAGATCTATTGGCTTATTTGCGTGACTTCTCGGACAATCCATCAGATGTGCCAGAGGCAGAACCAACGGCAAAAGGGACTGATCACGATCTTGATCCAGCGATCTTGGCGCTGCAAGGCGATCCTGAATATGGCGAGTATTTATCAAGCGAGTGTATGACTTGTCATCAGGTAGATGGTTCTGGGGATGGCATCCCATCGATCACGCAATGGCCGATCGAGGATTTTGTTGTCGCAATGCACGCATACAAACAAAAACTACGACCGCATCCTGTCATGCAAATGATGGCAGGGCGTTTAAACGACGAGGAGATCGCAGCGCTTGCTGCATATTTTAAAGATCTTGAATAACCAAGATCACTTTTGGGAGGAAGAAAAATGACATTGAACAGACGTTTATTTTTGGGCACGGGTGCTGCGGCTGTTACTGCACTTAGCGCGCCAACAGTATTGGCTGATGGCCACACAAAACCACGTGTTATCGTCGTTGGCGGCGGTGCAGGCGGGGCAACCGCAGCACGCTACATTGCAAAAGACAGCAAGGGCGCAGTGGATGTTACACTGATCGAACCGTCACGCACATATTTTACTTGCTTCTTTTCCAACCTATATCTTGGTGGGATCAAAGAAATCGACGATTTGGGTCATAATTACGGGACGTTGGCAGCCAAGTACGGCATCAATGTTGTGCATGATTGGGCCATTGGCGTGGACCGTGGCGCAAAAACAGTTAGCTTGGCTGGCGGTGCGTCATTGCCATATGACAAACTGATCCTCAGCCCTGGTATCGACTTTGTCGAAGGTGCTGTTGAAGGTTGGTCGCTGGCATCACAAAACGCGATGCCACATGCCTATAAGGGCGGATCGCAAACTGAACTGCTGAAAGCTCAGATCGCAGCCATGCCCCAAGGCGGCACATTTGCGATGGTGGCGCCGCCAAACCCATTTCGCTGCCCTCCTGGACCTTACGAGCGCATTTCTATGGTCGCACATTCGTTGAAAGCCATGAACCCAACAGCGAAAATTATCGTTGCCGATCCGAAGCCAAAGTTTTCTAAAATGGCGTTGTTCCAAGAAGGTTGGGCCGATAATTATGATGGTATGATTGATTGGATCGGCCCTGACTTTGGCGGCGGCAATGTGTCGGTTGATCCCGCAGCAATGACCATTACAATCGATGGTGAAGTCACCAAAGTTGACGCCTGTAACGTCATCCCTGCAATGAAAGCTGGCCGTATTGCCGAGCTGGCTGGTGTAACAGATGGAAACTGGGCACCAGTGAATGCCGCTGACATGAGCACGAAAGCGGATGCCGACGTGTATGTTTTGGGTGATGCATCACAGCAAGGCGACATGCCTAAATCTGGTTTCTCTGCCAACAGTCAAGCCAAGGTCTGTGCCAATGCTGTTCGCGGGGCTTTGACAGGTTCGAAAGTATTCCCTGCCAAATTCTCGAACACCTGCTGGTCTTTGATTGACACTAACGACGGCGTTAAAGTTGGCGCAACCTACGAGGCCACGTCTGAGAAGATTGCAAAAGTAGACGGATTTATCTCGAGTACGGGAGAAGCCGATGACGTCCGCAAAGCGACTTATGAAGAGTCTGAAGGTTGGTACACAGGTATCACTGCAGACATGTTCGGTTAAAAACTATGGCCTCTGGACTTGGGTTCAGAGGCCATATTGGTTAAACCGCAACGGCGAGACTGGGTCTACGGCCCAGCATTGCTGACATCACATACGCACCTGCGATAATTGCGCTCAGTGCTAATAGCGCTGCAATGCTCAGTGCTGCGCCACCCGACAGGCCCGCACCGATGGTGCAACCGCCAGCAAAGACGCCACCCATGCCCATGAAGCCAGCGCCTGCGAAGTACCGCGCCATCTGCGCTGGGCTTTCAAAGCTGGCGAATTGAAGTTCGCGGCGCGCCAAGGCGCTGATGAATGATCCCAATATCGTACCGCCGATAAATCCAACGCCGAGACCTGCTGGTACCGCGCTGGATGCAATGATCCAAAATAATGTGTCGGACCACGGTAGCGTGAATGCGGCGGATTGAACAGGTAGTGGGTCGAACTCGTCAAACAGCAAGACCGATGTTGTGGCCCATCCCAGAACAGGCAGCAGGCCAATCAGGGCACCTAATCCGAGGTGCAGCTTGCTAGGGCTTGAACGGCGAATAAGTACGAACAAGCCTGCGATTAAGCTGGCAACTAAAAGCCCTGCAATGATGGGTAGTTCCGCGAGTGTGGTAATTGGTGTCGGTACAGTTACGCTGCCGATCGCGACACGCAATGGAGCGAACACACCTTTCAATGTGGCGTGAGCTATGATCGCAAACCAAACCAAAACCGAAGCGGCGCGCAGATTACCCGTAGCGCTTAATACCGTCAAGCGTGACACGCATCCGCGTGTTAATACCATACCAGCACCAAACATAAGCCCGCCGACAAGGATCGCCAAAACAGGCAGGTTTGACGACATTAGGCGATGATCATCTAGCGTTAAGAACCCAAAATATTGCGCCGTTGCAAACGCCAAAATGGAGGTGACAAGTGCGGTTAACCAAACGGCGCCCGCAGGTGCGCGTTCCATCTCTGGACCAGCGACGGCACGACGGATACAGAACCGAGAAATTTGCGCAGCAATGCCAAACAGCAAGCCGATCAGAGCGCCAGCAATCAAATGTAGACTGCGCGTCTCAATTCCAAAATCATAGAGTTCTAGTAACATGGCACACCTCAAGAAAGATTATCCCTTGGGATAAAGTTTACTATTCAGTCAGAGTCAAATGGGCTGATTGGAATAAAATGCTGCTGCGAACGCCTTGTGTGGAATTAAATTCCTGTATGGGCGCTTGATCAAATTCAGAACAGTGGATTATTTTTAAATGGCCAAGAGCCGTCCTTTTTTTCCATGCTGGCAGTAATAATATGACCTGTCATCTGTTCCAGTTAAAGCTTTGTCATGGCGTGCGGGCTTTGTGATAGCGTTGATGTAAATCAAAGTGGCGGTAATTATAGCTACTACAGTTATCAAAAAGAGGAATGTCATATGCGGATTTACGGAATTAGCGGAATTATTCTAGCGGCGTCTGTCGCACTGGCGCATGCAGATGCAGGCAGCACTTTGTACCCTTACAGCGGCAGTTTCGATGATGCGACTTTTAGTGTTGAAAGTGCTATCGTCGACCAAGGTTTGGTCATTGATTACGTCAGCCATGTTGGAGAGATGTTGAATCGAACAGGGAAGGATGTAGGCAGCACTAAAAAGATTTTTGATGCGGCAGACGTTTTTCTATTCTGTTCGGCTGTGGTTTCACGACAAGTGATGGAGGCTGACCCCATGAACGTCATGCACTGTCCTTATGGAATCTTCGTCACAAAGCAAGGTGGCAAGGTTTCGATTGGGCATCGCAACTATCCCGAGGGAGAGATGCAACAAGTACAAACCTTGCTGGAGAGTATCGTCAAAACCGCTATTGATGAATAGAGCGCATTGCCGAAATAGTGGCGATTATTCGAATTCCATCTGTTCGAAAACACGACCCGCGTTCTTAGTCGCTAATTCTTCAAACGTGTCCAGATGAGAGTAGGATGATTGGTCGACATAGTATGCTTCGGCCAATCCGCCACCAGCCTCTATATGTGCACCTATTTTCTTCCGCAATTCGACCAGATAATCGCGTGTATAACGGCGGACTTGATCCATATTGGTTGGATGACCATGTCCTGGGATCACGTAGATTGCCTGTAGGGCTTCAAACTTTGTGTCCCAAGTTTCGATCCAGTCAGCGGTATATGTATGCTCGAAAACCGGCAGCATGCGTTCATGAAATGCCATATCACCCGCAATGACCAATCTTTGTTTGGGCAACCAGATCACGATATCGCCCGGAGAATGCGCAGGTCCAAGGTGGCGCGCTTCGATCCGAAAGTCACCCATTTCAACCACATACTCGTCTTCAAATGTCGCGGTCGGGCCCTGCACAACCGTACCATCCGCCTGGTCACGATTGTAACGTTTCATGTTGCTCAAAATCCCCGCGCCGCGCTCTGCTATTTCTTCGGCGGCGTCAACATGAGCGATGATTGGCACGCCTTGCTCGGCCCAGTAATTGTTACCCAAGATTGCGTGACCTTGACCGTTTTCGTTGAAAACCAATTTTACGGGCTGATCTGTCGTTGCCTTGATTTCGGAATGTAGCGCCTTTGCCAAACTGTACGCAGCACCGCCATTGATCACCACGACACCGTCACCAGTTACAATAAAGCTGAGGTTATTGTTATGGCCTGCATTGGCATAAGTCGGTGGCGCAGTGGCACCAATGGCTGAAAACACTCCTGGAATAACCTCAACCGGCTTATCGTAAAGAAGGGAATTTGGGTACTTGTCAGCAATGTCTTCGCTGGCAGAAACGCTTGTGGCTACTAGAAAAGGTAGGACCCAACGCATCATTTATCCTTTGCGTTAAAATGAAAATTGCCGCCTTTGCGCTCGACCCGGCCTAGTCCGCCATCAGGCAGGTGAAATCCCATCAACATAATATCGTCTGCGACCAATTGATCAAGCAACCGCTGGCGGGTCTTCGCACCCAACGCGCCATCTTGGTCGGCACCGCTGATCCAGTCGGGACGTTCAAATGCGACGTGATGATTTCCAATAGCATCTCCGCCGACCATGACCGCATTGGTTCCATTGCGGATTTCAAAAGACATATGGCCAGGCGTATGTCCGGGTGTGCTGTGTGCCACCACGCCTGAAATAATTTCTTGGCCGTCTTTGATGAATTTCACTTGATCTTTGACCGCGTCTAATCGCCTAGCGGCCCCAACGGCGAATGACGCACGGTTGTTGCCGATTGTGTTCACGGTGTTTGGATCGGTCCAGTAGTCCCACTCTGTCTGCCCAATCAGTAATTCAGCGTCTGTAAAAACTGGATCATCAAAGTCGTCGAGAACGCCCCATAAGTGATCAGGATGCGCATGTGTGAATACCACGTGGGTGATTTCTTCTGGTGTAACGCCTAGAGCATCGAGGCTGTTTGGAAGTATACCAGCACTTGGCATGAAGCCCGTGCCGGATCCGGCGTCAAATAAAACGGTTTTGTCAGCTTGCCGCAATAGCGTCAGATTGCATGGTGGATGTAATTGATCAGACGAAATCCCGTATTCTGACAATATCTTTTCGACGGGTTCTTTTGGCAAATCACCAAAAAACATGTCTTTGGGCAAAACAAGATGTCCGTCGCTGACGCTAAATATTTCCGCATCTCCGATTTTCAATGACGTTTTAGCAAAAGATATCGAAGGTCTGTAGCCAAGATAGAATCCGCCGATGCCTGTCAGAACTTGTCTTCTTTTCAGTTTCATATCGCACCCATAATACAAATTCTATTTACTGAATATGACATCTTTGTAATCACATTTGCAAGTTTAACTTCCAATTATGCGGTTGCTCCGATCCAACCGAACACTTGGTCGCCGTCTTGAAATGAAAGCAGCACTAAGAGAGGTGACTGTGCCTGATGTACTCGAATAAGTAACAGAGCCTGACGCCGTCAAACCGTTGATCATTAAATCGTGGTTAATTCAAAATCGGTCGGCACATATATACTCACCCTAAAAGGCGCATGCCCGAATAGAAGAAATATGAGCACGTCACAGGATCATTTCTTGTCGCGTGCGGCTTTTTCTTCTCTGGTTAGTTTGTTGTTCCAAGCATTGTTGCTCAGTCTCAACTCGTTGGGCAGGGGTTTGGTTTTACCGACCGTGACTTTGCCGCCTTTGTTCAGAAACTCCTGAATAAGCGCATCGTCGGTGGTCTTTTTTGGAACATGTTTCATACTGTTAATCTTAACCCTTAACTGTCCGTCTTGTCACGCACCAACTGGGTGTTGGTTGTACGCACAATACGGCAATGGAAAATACTGAAACCGCTGTGGCAACAACTATGCATTGCCCACAGCTTGTGTTTGCCGGCAGGATGCAAGATGTTCATGCAGTACCAAAGGACAAATGACATGATTATTTATGGATTGAACACATGCGCCGTTTGCCAAAAGGCGGTTAAAGCACTGGAGGCTGAGGGTAGGGATATCAGTTTTCGGGATGTTCGCGCGGATCCGTTGAGCGAAGCTGAGCTTGCTGACTTACTCGCAGAATTCGGAGATCGCTTGGTGGACCGTACATCAAACGATTATCGCGGGCTGAGTGATTGGTTGAAAAATTCCGAGGCGGATGCACAGATCGCAGCGCGCCCCAAAGTTATGACCCGCCCAGTGATCCGCGATGGCAAGATGCTTTACTTGGGTTGGGATGAAACAGTGCAGAAGACTTTACTGCCGGGTAGATAGCTTTGACCAGATTAGAGCCGTTACAAATTACTCTCTGGAAGAGCTGAGTATTGCTACTCAGTTCGCCTTCATTCAACAAGAGTTTGCTTGGATAATATCCGTTAGCGCTAACAT
>CALDZS010000026.1 GCA_937944065.1 uncultured Amylibacter sp.
GCGCATTACATAGATCAAGACGTTTTCATGGAAGAACGCCAGTCCGTTTTGTTTAACAACTGGTCTTCGATCGGGTTTGGTAAAGATGTTCCAAATGCGGGCGATGCGATGCCGGTAGAGTTTTTGGGAATGCCACTGTTGATTGTGCGTGATCACGAGGATCAGATCAAAGTTTATCAAAACACCTGCCGTCATCGTGGGATGATTTTGGTGTCCGAGAAAACCAACTTGCGCGGCACAATCCGATGTCCGTATCATTCCTGGTGCTACGGGTTGAACGGTGCGCTGCGATCTACGCCACATGTTGGCGGTCCTGGGCAAAACATTCATAAGGATATTAAACGCGACGAGCTGGGTTTGTTTGCCATCGCGTCGCACGTTTATATGGATACGGTATTCGTCAACGTATCGGGCACTGCTGATCCGTTCGACGTGGTGCACGCCGATCTGTTGGAACGTTGGAAAGAGTTTGATCAGCCAATGTTCGGCGGCAGCGACGCGAACTCTTTTGAATTGGAAGTGGCCAGCAACTGGAAGCTGGCCGTCGAAAATTACTGTGAAAGTTACCACCTGCCATGGGTACATCCCGAATTGAACATCGTGTCCAAGTTGGAAGATCATTACCATCTGGAAGAGCCTAAGAAATATTCGGGGCAAGGGTCTGTGGTCTATACACAAATGAAAGACACGGATGGTGCTGTGTTTGATGATTTCGAAAACTTGTCAGACAAATGGGACACGGGATCAGAATATATCGCTCTTTATCCCAACACACTTTTGGGCGTGCATCGCGATCACACGTTTTCGATTATCCTAGAACCCATCGAGGTTGGCAAAACCCGTGAACATGTATCCATTAACTATACCTCTGCCACGCCACGCAGTGACGCCGAACAGGCATTGCGCATCAAAAACGGAGCGTTTTGGAAGTCAGTGTTCGAGGAAGATATCTTCGTGGTCGAGGGAATGCATAAAGGCCGCTACGGTATGTTCTTTGACGGGGGTAAATTCTCGCCTGCTATGGATGGCCCTACGCATTTGTTTCATGACTGGGTTGCGACGCAAATCGAACAAGGGCGTGCAAGCACGTGAGCGATGACGCGCTGAACCAACGTCTGTTGGACGCGCACGCAAATGGCGACAGTCAAACTATGGTTGATATCTACAAAGGCGCGGGCGACGCGGCACTGTTCGCGGGTGATACACACGCGGGTTGTTTCTATCTAACCCACGCCTACGTTTTCGCGCTAGAAGCAGGGATGCCAATCGCCACTAAAATTCACAAAACTCTAAAACAATACGGACGGGAAGAATAATGAAAACGCATGCACAGGCCGTGGTTATCGGTGGCGGATTAATTGGCTGTTCGATCCTGTATCATTTGGCAAAGTTGGGTTGGAAAGATGTTGTTTTGTTGGAACGCGACGAGCTGACATCGGGATCAACGTGGCATGCGGCGGCAAACTTGCATGGGCTGCACGACAATAACAACATCTCGAAACTGCAATATTACACGATGAACCTTTATAAGGATCTTGAGGCGGAAACGGGGCAAGGATGCGGCGTGTTTCAGCCTGGTTCGCTATATTTGGCACAGACCGAACAGCGCGAACATCAATTGCGTATTCAAGCCGCCAAAGCGCGCTATTTCAACGCAGAGTTTTACGAGCTTTCAATCGCAGAGGCACAAGCGAAAAACCCGTTGGTGAATTTCGACGGTGTGCGGTGTGTGATGTTTGAACCAGATGGTGGCAATGTTGACCCATCGGGTGTGACACAAGCCTATGCGACAGGCGCGCGCAACATGGGTGCTGAAATTCACCGTTTTACCCCTGTGACGGCCACCACCCAACGCGCTGACGAGACTTGGGATGTAGAAACACCTGAAGGGACGATCAACACGCCTTGGGTGATCAATGTCGCTGGTCTTTGGGGTCGCGAGGTCGCGGCCCTAGCGGGGATTAAGTTGCCACTGCAACCGACTGAACATCAATATCTAGTCACCGAAACCATCCCAGAAATCGCGGCACTTGATTACCGTTTACCCTCCGTAGCCGACCGTGATGGCGAATATTATATGCGCCAAGAGGGCAACGGTTTGTTGATCGGTGCCTATGAGAAGCAGATGAAATTCTGGGCAGAAGACGGCACGCCGCAAGGGTTCGGTCATGAATTGTTCGCCGATGATCTGGACCGCATCATGGATAATATTATGCGCGCCATGGACCGTGTTCCCGCGGCTGCTGATGTGGGTGTGAAACGGGTGATTAACGGCCCAATGATTTGGTCGCCAGACAGCTCGGCCTTGTACGGTCCGGTACCAGAAAAGAAGGGATACTTCTGTTGTAACGGTATCATTCCGGGATTTTCCCAATCTGGGGGGCTGGGATTAATGACCGCACAGTGGATCGTAGAGGGAGAGCCAGAGTTTGATATGTTCCCGTGGGACGTTGCACGCTTTGGTCACTGGGCGGACAAAGGGTTCACCAAGGCGCGGGTCGAAGATCAATATGCCAACCGCTTTAAGATCCACATGCCCTATGAAGAACGCGCGGCAGGACGACCGATGCGTATGCGGCCTGCCTATGAAAAACAAAAATCCATGGGCGCCGTGTTTGGGCTTAACTATGGCTGGGAGCACCCACTTTGGTTTGCAGGCGAAGGTGTGGATGGGACAGAGGAATACGGGTTTGATCGCCAAGACTGGTTCGAACCTGTGGGCGAAGAGTGCCGAGCATTGCGTGCAGGTGTCGGCATCATCGACATCTCGAATTTCGGGAAATACGAGATTAAAGGTGCAGGGGCTGCAGATTGGTTGAACAAGATTGTTGCCAATAATGTACCCACTGAAATCGGTCGCTCTTGCCTAACACCATTGTTGGGCGTTCGGGGCGGGATTGCAGGTGATTTTACAATCACTATGCTGGCCGAGGATCATTTCTGGATGGTCGGGTCAGGTATGGCAGAACGCTATCACCAACGTTATTTCACTGCCGTTGATCGCCCACAAAGCGTGGCTTTCGATAGCCGTACTGATGCTTATTGCGGGTTCAATGTCGCAGGGCCGAAATCGCGTGAGTTATTGTCGCGCATGACACAAGCAGACCTTTCGAATGATACGTGGAAGTTCATGCGATCAAAACAAATCACAGTGGCGGGCATCGACGTCACAGCCATCCGCGTTTCCTTCACCGGCGATCTGGGGTGGGAACTGTATGTCAAAACCGAGGATCAACTAAAACTATATGAAGCGTTGCTAGAAACGGGCGCAGACCTTGGTGTGCGTCCCGTAGGTGGCCGCGCGTTAGGCAGTTTACGGATTGAAAAAGGGTACGGGTCTTGGGGGCGTGAATATAGCCCTGAATACTGGCCGCAAGAGGTTGGTTTGGATCGATTAATCAAGATGGACAAGCCCGATTTCCTAGGGCGTGCGGCCTATGCCGCATTGCAGGACAGGCCGCCGCGCGAACGCTTGGTGGTGGTCGAGATTGACCAACAGCATGGTGCTGATGCTTCAGGCGGCGAGCCTGTGTTTTTGTCGGATGGCACGCCCGTTGGGCGCGTCAGCTCTGGCGCATATGGCTACACAGTGGAAAAATCCTTGGCCTTGTGTTTCATAAAAACCGAACACGCTGCGGCGGGTACCAAGCTGGATGTGGCGATCCTCGGCCAATCCAATCCGTCGGTCATACTGGATGCCCCCCCGTTTGATCCAAGGGGTGAAAGGCTTCGCAGCTAGACGCAGTCAGCGTCATTTGTTTGGAATCACTGCTTGCGATATACTCGCAAGCAGGAGGATCAACCGATGCTACGTTTTTTAACCGTCCTATTCTGTTTAGCTGCCACCAGTGTTTCGGCCGAGCGTATGCAATCTCATTGTTTGGCTTTTGCCGACCACGGCCCACGGATTTGGCGTGCCGCGACCTTGCCCGACGATGCTGTTGCAATTTCGTATATCGGTCATTCGATGTATCTGATCGAAACGCCGCGCGGGTTTTCAGCGATCACTGATTATGCAGGCGGTGCCAAAGGCGCGGACGGAAATTGGCCAGAGTTGGTGACGATGAATTTCGCCCACAGTTCGCATAATACGTCTGTGCCGAACGCGTCCATTCAGCATGTATTGCACGGGATGGAGCGTAACGGCGTCTTGGCTGAACATTATCTGGAGCTGCCCGAGATGGTTGTACGAAATGTTACAACCGACATACGATCGCGATTTGACGGGACACGTGTGCCCGACGCCAACTCTATCTTTATATTCGAGGTGGCAGGATTGTGTATCGGTCATCTAGGGCATTTGCACCATGAACCGTCCGAATCCCAATATGCCCAGATGGGTCGGTTGGACATCGTGATGGCGGCGGTGGATGGGGGGCTAACGCTGAACACCGAAACGATGATCAAGGTCATGAAACGCGTGCGCGCGTCTGTCGTGCTTCCAATGCATTGGCGCGGTAATTGGGCCCTGGATCAGTTTTTAATTGGGATGAGCGATGAATTCGATGTGGTTCAGGTCAAAGACCCAGCCCTTGTGTTTTCATTGCACACATTACCGAAACGCCCAACAGTCATGGTAATGCAGCCCAAATATTTGCCCGACCCTGATCAGGACTAGCCGAGTATGGCCGTGTCTTCATCCGCCTTTGACTAAAAACGCAGATGCCTCGCCATGAAAAATATCGCCCGCACCCCGTGGAGGCGGAATGCGGGCGTACCCGTTTGGAATCTGCTAAAACCAGACGGGGTTAACGTTGCCAGAAGCGTTTATCGGCTTCGATGCGGGCTTGGTACCGCGATAGGCCAATATCTTGTAATTCCGTTTCTGACAAACTGGACAAAGTCTTTCGCGTTCGCGAAAGTTGCTTCCAAATCAAGACCTTATGCGCAATCGAGATTGCCACTTTCGAGGCAACGGGGAGTTGTGCCGAGTAAGAGGTTAAATCGGTGAGGCGGTAAGTTGTTTGATCGAGAGTAGCCATTGTCCTAACTTTCTATTTGTATTGATACAATTTATGTTCTAGTAGTGAAATATAGGTACAATAACAAATATTGTATTGCTACAGGAATATTGTAATGGGTACAATTTGGTCTCCAGACCTGACATTAACTGACGGTGCAAAGTACAAGGCGGTGCTTAACGCGCTTAGCTTTGACATTGAGGCTGGTGTGTTGGCGGCAGGAGATAAGCTGCCGCCGGTACGCGATTTGGCGTGGGAGATTAAGGTAACCCCCGGCACTGTGGCGCGTGCCTATCAAGAGGGTGTGGCCCTTGGCCTGTTAGAAGCGCAGGTTGGTCGTGGAACATTCGTGCGCCAGGTCGCGTTGGCCGTGAACAAGCAGCCGCAATCGTTCGAGGCGGTCTATGCGGGTATGACGGTGAACGGGGATGTGAACCTGCGCAACACCAATACGTCAGATGTCGGGCAGG
>CALDZS010000027.1 GCA_937944065.1 uncultured Amylibacter sp.
GCTCGTTTACAACCTTTTGAGTCCTCCACGCCTACTGAGGAACTTGGATAGTGAACGTGAAAAACATGCGCAAAAGGTGTACTATCTCGCCGATGATGGGGCAATCAGTGACAAATTGCAGCTTGTTATCTGAGTGATACAAAAGACTGCTGTCTCTCGTCTGGCTAGGTCGACCATAGCTACTTTGCCTGTCCTCATTGATTTGAATCAATACATTCAATAAATTGAATAATAGCTTTCTAGTGTCCCATTTTGGGTCGGGTGAGCAAAGCAATGAAATTCGCGATGCTACTCCTTTAATTCGAAAGGAAATAGAATGTTAAAATTCAAAATGTCGAAACTTTGTTCAGTCGCACCAGCAGCCTTGCTGGCGCTTTCGTTCTCTCCAGCTTGGGCTGGCACCTTCGATGACGCGCCAGTGCTGGGAATTTTTGGGGACGGAACGGTGTTCTCTGACATTGAAGAAGGCATACTGGAACCGGGCATCAAGGCGGTAACAACAACCCCGAATGCAGACTTCCCAAATACCAAAAGCCCCTCTGGAATTGACAATTGCCTGATGGCGAACAATCCAGATTTTGAATGCCAAGCGCCTCAAGGGTCAGGTAAGCGGATCAAAACGCGACTTGATGGTACAGATGGCATGGATATCAGTCTTAGCACGCAAAGCTCGTCTGGAATCTCTGAATATTTTCTTTACGGAAAGACCTCGAACCTTACTGGTGCACGTGTATCATCCCTGACACTGCAATTGGGAACAGGAACTGGTCTAGATTTCACACCTATGGATGCAAGTGATCCTGCTCTGGCCGCATTGTTCGACGTTGACTACGAGAACCGCTTTAACTTGCCAGACGGATTGTTTGGAAACGGTGGGCAAGAAGATGCGGGTATAGGGTTTTTCGATGAAGAACGTGGGCTATTGGCGGTCACACGCACTGACGCTGCCACGCTTGATGCGGTCAGCCCAACTAACGCAGTCTATAAGGCCTTGTTTGGGGACGCGATTCTGGACAATAGTATGTTGCCAGACGCGTTTTTCTGGGATGCCTCTGCAACAGCACTTGCATCAGACGAACCGATCCCACTTGCATGGTACAACAACAGCCAAGCTCAGTGGGTATACGGAAACTTGGGTATTACAGCGTCGCCCGAGCTTGACGAGCGGCTTCAGATACTGAGTGACAGCCTAGGTGTTACGGTCACCGATTTGGCATATGTTGGTGGCGCTGCGGTGCCAGACGATATAGCTGCCCTAATGCTGGCTGATCCGTTGTTTGAAGAGGCACCCCTTGAAGATCTTCGAAATGTGAACCTAAACTTTATCATTGATTTGGGGGATGTGGACGGCAATCAAGTCACCTTGCGGATAACACCGCAATTTGCAGATATTGTCGCTGGTGTCGAAACTCAGGACCAGTTTGAGACAGCCGCGTTCCTAGATGCAATGGCAAATGTACCCTATATGGATTTGGGAAACAGTGCTGTCTATCAAGCTGCTATATCCAGTCTGCTTGCGATGAGTGCTGAAGAGCGGGCCAATGGCTTGGAAAGCATTGATTTCAGCTTTTTGCAGGCTTTCCCCAATATTGGTTTTGAATTCTCTCGTAATCAGATTTCTACCATTATGAATTCCCGCTCTGGGGGGAACACGCCAGATGTACCAGTATCGAGCAAAGGCTTGGCAACTGCGATGAAAATGGGTGAAGATGTTTCGTGTTTATTAGGTATCGACGCTGTGCGATCAGCGTATGACACAACGCCAAATACCGTTGGGTATGACATCGATTTTACGTCCTTGTCAGTTGGTGTTGAAAAATTCACCGACGACAATAGTTCATTTGGCTTGCTGTTTGGGGTAACCAAAGGTACCGCCGAGGCCGCTGCAGGGCGCGGAGAAATTGACACGACCGGATTATCTTTATCCGCTTTTGGACGCACTCATTTCGGCGAGGGTGGCTTTGCCCAAGCTGTAGTTGGATACCAAGATCTGTCTTATGATACGTCCCGCTTTGTCATAGGGGATACTGCGACAGGTACGACCGATGGCTCGCAAATTTTCGCAGCATTAAGTGGCGAATATATGTATCAAACGGGTGCGTTCAATGTCGGACCAACGGCGTCGGTTGAATATTACAAAGTATCGGTTGACGCCTTCAATGAAACGGGCGCTCCAGCTTGGAATTTGGCGGTTGGCGAACAATCTGGCAAAATAATACTTGGTTCGGTTGGTGTTCGTGGTGACTACACTGTAGCAAGCGCTTCAGGCAACACTTTGCTAACAGGCAGCTTGGCTTACACCACTGCGAATGGTGACGATATGCTTGTCGATACTGGTTTCGTTGGTCTTGTAGGCAGTAACAACACTGTCGCAGGATTGGACGACAACTGGGCTGATCTACAATTTGGTTTTGAAAGCATCGTTGAAAACAAAGGGACTAGCACGACAATCTTGTCAGGTGGTTATCGTGGGTCGTTTGGCAGTGATTACGAAAGTCACGGGCTCCACTTAGCTATGAAGATGACTTTCTGATTTAACGTCAACGTTACCAAATCATTGTGCGGCATCATAACTGGTGCCGCATTGTTTTATGCTAGCCACCACCGTGATAATCTTGAAATCACTCCTCGCACTACACTCTCTTTCAATGGTTGCTTCAAGAGTTACCGTCTATTTGACACCGTTAATCGCAACTGAAAGCAGATTTTGCCGTCTTGCAGAACTGTGGCAAAGCTGTTCAATTTGATAAGCTCGGTGCCGGGAAAGCTCTTCACGTGTAAGCTCGCATCTGCAAGGTGATGGTATCTATATTATCTAATTCACATCCGATCTTACTAACAGTTGCTAATTCACCTGAATTGGGTCGTACTTTTAGCAGGCTCATATCCTTAGCACGACAAGAAGTGACGTCACATAAATGATAAGAACGAGAATGGAATCCAGACCAGCCCCCAGAACCTGTGGCGTTTTACGGATAATAATTCCGGCTGCATAGATTGCGGTCACTAAAATGCCCGTCACAATACTGAACCGTGCCGCGGTATCTGCCTCTGCTAAAATTGGCCCTGCCCGGTACGCGATATCCGCAGGAAATATCAACGCGATCATAATCAAGTTGCTACCGATAATATTTGAAATTGCCATTGTATATGCGCCAATGCGTGCAGCAGCGATGGAGGTTGAAAGCTCGGGCGTAGATGTTGCTGCCGCCAGAAATGCAATCCCCACAAATGAAGAGCTTAGGCCAGATTGTTCAGAGATTATCGCAGCGCGATTTGCTGTGGTGTACCCTGCTAGTAGAATAACGAGCGCAGTAAATGCCAAGTGAATTAATAGTTTACCCGATGGCCAATCTTGCAGGTCTTGAACTCGACCAATCCTTATGACCTTTTCAACTTCGTCAGGAAGATCAATTGGTGCCCAACTGGCCCTCACATCGAATTTTCGCAATACACCGATTATGAGAGGATAAGTTGCGAAAAGGAAAATCGACCCCAAGCCGATAGACGCCGATATTTCGATATCCCCAAGCATAACTATCAACAAAAGGATATTCATCAGGATGATCAGAAAAATTGCCTCGAGTGCGTGCGTTGGCTTTCGTGGCCAGCTAGTCAGCGCACGGTGAACAAAAAAGATATCAACGAATGCCAATATCGCGGTTTGCATCGTTACACCGCCAAACATATTACCCAGAACCAATGCCGCATTCCCTGCCACCGCGCCTGTCATGGTTGTCGCAATTTCAGGAAGCTCGGTAATGAAGGCTAAAAGGAACAGTCCGATAAATTCACGCGCAATTCCAAATCGTTCTGCCAACTCATCAGAGTAGACAACAATCCTTGTTCCAGCTCGCCAAACGACAATTGTTGCTACCAGAAAAATTGCGATGTTGGTGGTTAAGTTGAGTTGAAATGTTGCAAAGAAGTTCATCAATGTGCCTGCTGAGTCATTGTTATGCCGCCGAGATCAGAGAGGTCCCAATCAACAAAAATGCGCAGGTGGCCACACCAATGATTGGGCATATAAGTGGCACGATAAAAATACCTTCGGGCGCTGGATCTCCGCGCAGTTTAATTAGTATCAGCGACATATTAATCAGCGTGAAAGCGATTAAGATCATCTGCGAAGTGAAATCCACCAGGCGCCCAAGTGGAACGAAGAGCGCCAAAATAAGAATTGAAAAAACCACCAAGATTGTTGCATTTCGCGGTATGCGAGAACCAGGACTGACGCGCGCCAAAAATGCAGGCAACCGACCTTTTTTGCCAAGACCGTAAATAACGCGCGATGCCATTAGCATTTCGATCAGCACACCATTTATGGTGGCGATAATTGCGATCAGTGTGATGCTCCAGGGGCTTAGCCCAGTAAGCCTTTCAAACAGCAAGCCAATTGGTGCTGAAGATTCTGCTAGTTCTTCAGGTTGAACAGATTGCACAGCGACGAATACAACAAGAAAGTAGATTACCGTAACAGCCAACAAAGATATGAAAATTGCCCAAACCATAGTACGTTTGGGGTTCCGAGTTTCTTCCACCATGTTCACCACGTCGTCAAATCCGATAAAAGCAAAGAAAGCGACCAAGCTGGCTGCGAGCACTCCCTTTAACGCGGCAGTTTCAGTCAAAGGTGGAAATGCAGATGGAAAGTTTTGCAGCATTTCAGGAGTGTTCCAGAAACCTGAAATGACAATTATGAGCAGTCCTATTATTTCAATTATTGTAAGCAAGGAGGCTATAAATACCGACTCTGCCACACCGCGAATTGCGATAAGCCCCATCAAAATGACGATTGCCGTAACGATGATCGGCTGAGGTAAGGGCAAAAGAACGGCCACGTAGCCCGCGCATCCAATACTGATTGCCGCCGCCGCCACGGTTGCTGCAACTACAATCAAAAGGCCTGTTCCAAGTGTAAGCCAACTCCAACCAAATCCCGCATCAACATATGCGGCCTCACCAGAGCTTTGTGGAATACGGCCCGACAATTCGGCAAAACTGAGCGCACTAAATGCCATCACAAACGCAGCGAACAAGAAGGCCGAAGGTGCATATTCTCCTGCCTCCGCTGCTGCTTCGCCAATTAAAACATAAATGCCTGCTCCAATTGTGATCCCTAGGCCATAAAGAACTAACATCGGCAAACCGATCACTCGGTTTAGCGAAGGCTCCATATGTTTTGTCGGTTTTTGAATTTCAGCCAATTTGATGCCTCTATTTCCTTATTGGAAGTTTGGTTACAGTAGTTGGATGTCAGCTTTGTGCTGGCCAATACCGTAACAATGACGAAGTGGGCAGGAATTGGATTGACGCATATCAAACTCGAAGGCCGCTTCGCCTGAGCAGGTAGACTTAGCGAGTTCTAATCCAGATGTCAGCGCTGCACCAAGGCCATTGCCCATCGTCAAACAAAATATAGTTTATGTGTTTTTTTCTGCTAAAGTTTAATTCTAATGTTGGTCCAGGCTCTTAAGGGCGGATCAAAGATGAATGGGAGGATTCATAAATGAGCTTAATATCAATGACGAAAGTGGTTTCTGCAATCACACTAGCAGCAATCAGTTTTTCAAGTTTACCCGCGGCAGCCAAAGTAGACGGACCCAAG
>CALDZS010000028.1 GCA_937944065.1 uncultured Amylibacter sp.
GAAAGCAATCGTTGGTCATTCGTTGGGCGCGGCCAGTGCTCAAATTGTTGGCAAATCGTTAAAAGTACCAACCATTGCTTTTGCCAGTCCTAAAGTATTACGCGGAAAAACCAAAGTGGCGGGAGAGGGGTGGGTAGCTAATTTTTTGCGCCGCGACGACACAGTTTGTCACATGCCACCTGGTATAGGACGAAACAAGTATCGCCATATCGGTGCGACGTATTGGATGTCGCCAGACGGTGTAAATGGCGGCGAGGATCACCGTATCGACAACTATCTTTCGATCATGAAAGCGCCACGATATAAAACCAGCGTTCCCAAAACTTGGCCCAAATGAACCGCAAGAGGAGGCGTTGATGCCAAAGAACATTATGATCTTTTCAGATGGAACTGGGCAAGTTGGCGGGATGCGGCCAGACCAGCGTTTGTCAAACGTCTATAAAATGTACCGCGCCATGCGACCCGGGCCGTCCTCGCCGATCAAGCCTAGTGAGCAAGTTTGTTTTTACGATCCTGGTTTGGGATCAGGTGACGTGGGAGGTCTTTTTAATCTTGATCGCTTGGGCAAAATACTGGACGCAGCGGTCGGCAGCGGCATCGATGATAATGTCATCGATTGCTATGAAAAAATAATATCGTATTACGAACCAGGCGATCGCGTTATGTTGTTTGGCTTTTCGCGCGGCGCTTACACTGTGCGCGCGGTCGCTAATGTCATGAACCTTTGCGGAATTCCTACGCGCGGCAAACCTGATGCGGATGGCAGTGCGCGACCTGTCCCGCGCCATGGCCCTGCCTTGCGCAAAATCGCCAGCGACGCCGTGAATTATGTATACAATCATGGCACGGGAAAACCGCGCGGCCAAGAACCTTATTTTAGCGAACGCGAAGAGTTGGGGCGCCGCTTTCGTGTGAAATATGCAAGCAGCATTGTGGATGCCCCAGAAGATGTTCAAGGAAATGTTCAGCCCACTTTCATCGGTGTGTTTGACACTGTCGCGGCTCTTGGTATTCGCTCGGTTCAGATACTGGCGTTTCTCATCGGACTGACCCTATTTGGATTGTTGGTCGCTGCGGGCCTGCAAGGGTGGAGCGCGTATGTATGGGTGCCGATCCTTGCTGCATATGCTGGCATCTCTGCGTGGTATGTACGGGTACTGAAAAAGCAGTTCAAATATTTTTCCAAGGACGAAAACACAAAGCTCAGCTTTGGTAACCCAAAACACTGGCCCGAGATTTGGCGCAGCGGTCACCGCGCCACGTGGGACAGTCGCAATTATGACAAATGGTTGGATTCGGATGTCGGGTTTGCCCGCCACGCCATGGCCATCGACGAGCATCGAAAGGATTTTCCAAGGGTTGGTTGGGGAATGCCCGCAGAAGCGCGAAAAAATGCGAATAAATCGCCGGCATGGTTGAAACAAGTTTGGTTTGCAGGGTGTCATTCAGACGTCGGCGGCAGCTATCCTGAATCTGAAAGCCGCCTTAGTGACATTGCGTTGGACTGGATGGTGACGGAACTGCAAGAGTGCGTGCCAGAGGTACAGATCAACGAACAAATCTTGGTTCGATCACCTGACGCTAGGGGAATGCAGCATGAAGAAATATTCATGTTCAAACTGGGGTCGTTCAAAATCAAATGGAACCAAAAGCCGCGGAAGGTTTCCGAAACATTCGAAATCCATCCATCCGTGTTTGAACGCCTGCGCGCCGAGGCCGTGTCCCATAACGGCGAGATGAAACCCTACCGACCAGAACAGTTAGAGGGAAACGACGCGATCCAATCCTATGTCGACGAGGTTGATGCGCGCGAGGCGGGATCGTCCGCGTGATCAATGCGTGATCCAGATCACAGACTGATCAGTGTTGGTATCCTAGGCTAAGTGCAGAAACGCAATTAGCCATAGGAGGCCGAAGATGACTGTATTGGAAAAATTGATTTATGATCTGGACACGGATGACTATCAGGACACAACGTTTTTGGCACAAGATCTAGAAGCGCAATCAGCTTGGGCTGTGGCCGCGTTGTGGGAAGAAATAGAGATCGTGGCACGGTTAAATATAGACGCTGATGGAAGCCATCAAGGCAGTTAATTATTAAATGAAACGCAATGCTTCTCTTCGGAGTATCGTATGTAGAACACCTTAACAGCACATTGCTAACACCTGTGAAAGATATTGATTATGAAACAGATGAATTACCGGTCGCTTCTTTTCTGCATCGCGATAGCTCTGCCGGTAACCTCATTTGCAGATAAATGGTCGTATTGCCCCGCACCATTGGTTCCAGGGCAATGGGAAAGTACTCAATTGTCAGGAACAGTTGCGGCTGCATTTAGCCAGCAGGGTGCGACAAAGTTTATTGCGAAAAAGTCAAAGCAAGCTGATTTTTATGAAGTCATAATCAATAGCTGCACCACTGACTTTGAAATTAAACCTAATGCTGAAGCCAGGCCAAGACGCCCTTCAGATTTCGCATTTAAGGCCAAATCCCCTGACGGAATTATGCTAACATGGTTGATGACACCTGCGGATTGGACGCAAGAAGATGGCATCGTGTACACGGGTTCGACAACTTATGGAAAGAACATGACGATGAACGCCAAATGGGTCATCGGCAATCCATCCCAAGCGGTTGGGGCTCTTGAAATCATCTTGAAAGGTAAGGGCAAAAGGGCCAGAGGCATGCCTCTTGCTTTTCTGCAATCTGTGGAGCCAGATGATGTGCCAACCCGATATGAATGTCGATGCAGATCTCACCTTGAGGCATGGATAGACAAACAAGTAAACTTTTCAGAAAAGATGAGAGATGCCTATGATAATCCAAAATATTACAGCCGTCCAAAAGGAATACCAGAAGATGATCCATCCTATGAGTATTCCAATTGGAATACGGCTGTTTATGACGGTATAATTGTTGCGATGACAAAGGGAAAAATGACTTATGAGCAGGCTGTCACATCCTCGATCGAGAAGTATTTTCCCAACAATGTACCGCTTTCCGAAGGTGAAGAGACCAAGGTGGCAAAAGGACTATATGGTGCATACACAAACAACGAATTCGGTAAACCCCGTTGCAAAATAAACTATTTCGATAATCATAGACGATCTTGCTACCCAAGCCTAATGCACGAGCAGATAGCTGTTCATGAAACCGTTCATCATCTGCTTTGTAAAAAGCGGATCAAAGATGCAGAAACGGTATCCAGCATTACGGGAGACTCTGTTGAAGACATTTTAGAAGGCAAAGAATTGCGAGCAGACTCCATGATGGAACATGGCCAAGAAGAAGTTACTGCCTACAATGCCCAGATCGAATTCTTAAAAGAGTTTATACCTAAAAATTGTAAATAATCACGCTGATAGGGAAATGTAGGTTGCAGGAATATTTGGAAACCTAATATTCCTGCAACGCCATAACCTCGATCTCTGACGTAGACATACCGCGTATCGCTTTGGCGGCGGCGTTGGATGCGGCGGCAGTGGTGTAGTAACAAATCTTGTCATACA
>CALDZS010000029.1 GCA_937944065.1 uncultured Amylibacter sp.
GCTTTAATAGAATTGGGCCAATATCCTGACCCTGCTCCATTAGAGACGCTTGAATTTCGCGTAAAAGACTCATTCAAAATACCTTTCCAGCCTCGCCACCTCAATCATGCCAAAGCTGATTTGGTTTAGGTTTAACTACCACATCTAGAAGCTTTTATATATCTACACGGCCCTTAACGCTAACCCCTAAATAATCCCAACAACACGCATCGTAATATACACAACGGCGACGGCAAAGCAGGCCAGTGCGGCAAGGCCCTTCCAATCCCAGTTAGTCATGCCAAGGCCCGTTCACTTTTACGCCTAGATCATCCAAACGCTCGAACGTGTGTGCGCCGAAACGGTCGCGCAGGCCTTGGATCATGTTAGCGGTTGATTGACCCGTGCGCGACATGTTGAAGAAACTCAGCGCTGCGAACAAGGCAGGCACATGTGCGCCGCGCGCAACGGCCAGACCCATCAATTCTTGTAAGGCTGGCATTGTGTCTTGCAGATAGGTTTTGAACTTGGGTGCAAGGGCAAGATTGGCGGTGTCGTCGGCATCAAACACCTCGGCGATTTCGTCTAAGAACACGGACCGAATGATACAGCCAGCGCGCCAAACCCGCGCGATGGCACCCATTTTTAGGTTCCAATCAAACTCAACTGAAGCGGCTTTCAGCACCTCGAAACCCTGCACATAGGCACAGATTTTCGCGGCTATCATCGCATTTTCTAACTGTGCCAAAACCTTGGCCTTGTCTGTGCCCAAAGGTTCGAGCGAGGCGCCAAAGGCGGCTTCCCAAACGATACGCTGATCTTTCTGCGCCGACAGATTGCGCGCCTCGACCCCTGCGGCCATCAGGCTGTTGGGCGATCCCAGATGCAACGCTTCTACCACTGACCAACGACCCGTGCCTTTTTGACCTGCTTTATCCAAGATCAGATCGAGCATTGCTGTGCCAGTTTTTGGATCAACCGCTGCCGCAACCTCGCCTGCGATTTCGATCAGGTAGGAATTCAGCGGGCCTTTCATCCAGCCTTGAAACACGTCTGCGATTTCTGCCGCGTCCATGCCCAGACCATCGCGCATCAAACCATACGCCTCGGCGATTTGTTGCATGTCGGCATATTCAATACCGTTATGGATCATCTTGATGAAATGGCCCGATCCGCCGGGGCCAAACCAATCGACGCAGGGCGAGCCTTCGAATTTCGCCGCCGCATCGCGTAAGGGTTCTTGAACCCGTGCCCAACTTTCTTTCGATCCGCCGGCCATAATAGATGGACCATGGCGCGCGCCTTCGGCACCGCCAGAAATACCCATGCCAAGGAAGTACAGACCTTCCGCCTCTAACTCTGTCGTGCGGCGTTCTGTTTCTTTGAAATAACTGTTGCCCAAATCCGCAATCATGTCGCCCTTGGCCAGCAAGGGTTTCAACATGTCGATTGCACCGTCCAACGGTTTTCCTGATGGCACCAACAGCATCACGGTTCGGGGCGTGGGCAAGCTGTCAATCAACGCCTTCGCATCGGCGCAGGCAATCAATTCACCTGATAGGTTTTCTGCCTTGCCCTTTTCTTGAACCGCTTCCATCTTTGCCATGGTCCGATCCAGCATAGATACTGAATGCCCCTCTTCGGCCAGATTTAGGGCAAACGCCGACCCCATTACACCAATACCAACCAAGCCCAGATGTGCCATATTTTCGATCCTTCACAATTCTGCGTAAGGATCGCGTGCCAAAGAACTGGGTGCAAGGGTTAACTGCAACCCCCGCCGTGCGGCAAGGGTTGCAGCGGGAGAGACCGTTCGCGTTTTAGTTAACGGGAACGATCTGGGTGGGAACGGAATTAAGGTCAGACCAATCGGTATCTGCAAAGTTCATGTTATCGATCTGGCCACACGCGGTCAGGACGATTGATGCCATCAAAGCCATTGCGGCAGGTTTAACCAGTTTAACAAACGGTAGATGTTTCATTTTCGAATCCTTTTCGTAAGCAACGCTTACTTAATGTAAGCAATGCTTATCTAGCTGAGCTTGACCCGCTTGTAAACAGTGATTACAAAAAATTATGACAAAGACTGAAAAACTCAAACGTGGCGATCTGAAACAAGCGCTTATCGACTATGCGATGAAGGCCGCTGAAACGGGACATGTAGAAACCATGTCCTTGCGTAAAGCCGCGCGTGATCTGGGTGTATCATCAGGTGCTGTCTATCGTCATTTCCCTGACAAAGACGCGCTTTTGATGGAAGTGACACATATGGGATTCAATAATCTGCGCGAGGTTTTTACAACAATCCGCCCCAGCGACGCACCCGCAACCAGCATAGAGCAAGCAAAATCGCGATCATTCGAAATGGTCTCGGCGTATATCAGATTTTCCCTCGCACGCCCCGCATTGTGGCGCATGATGTTTGGGCGCATCGGCATTCTGTGCCGCGATAAAATGGCAACGTCCGAGGATAAGGCCTATACCCCGCTTGATGCCACAGGTGCCAATTTGATGGACTTATACCGCCTCGGCGGGATGAAAACTGCACCTGATATTTCCGACGTGCGTTATATGTGGTCGGCAACACATGGCGCCGCCGATTTGGCGCAGTCGGGCGCACGATTGGATGCGGATCAATTGGAACAGGTTATTCAACAGACGGTTGAGCGCAACTTACGTTCTGTTGGAGTGACCGATCCAGAGATTTAAAGTTATCGACTGACGTCCTGCATGATCTCAGTTGATTGCCACCTGATAACTTTTGACCATCTGCCAAAATTGTTGAAGTGGTTTGTGGCACCAAGATCAAGCTTTCGCTTACTGCACAAGGAGTTATCATACCGCCGTTTTGCCTCCTACATTAGTAGGGAGATTAAACGACTTGGCACAACATAAACGTACAAAAAATCCAATGTGCCAATAGACTCTTCTGGGATTATGACGGGCCA
>CALDZS010000030.1 GCA_937944065.1 uncultured Amylibacter sp.
TCAACGTCCAATTGGGTTTGCTGCGGGTTTGGCAGCGGCGCTCTCTATGGGTGACCTTGGCGTAATTGCATTGTTCGCGCCGCCAGAAACGGAAACTTTGCCACTGGCAATGTACCGCTTGATGGCTGGATATCAGTTGCAAGCCGCTGGTGGCGTGGCATTGGTTTTGGTATCGCTGAGCCTGATCCTATTCTGGCTATTTGACCGAGGAGGTCGTCTTGAGCATCACACTCGATAAAATTGTTCTTAATCAGGGCAAATTCAGCATGACGGCTGACTTTGAGATTGAAGAAGGACACAAGGTCGCCCTTTTGGGCCCCTCTGGTGGCGGAAAATCCACGTTGCTTGGTGCGATTGCTGGCTTCAAACTGGTGGATGAAGGGCGTATTTGGTATCGCGACCAAGACATAACCAATATGGCCCCCGCAAAACGCCCTGTGTCCTTGCTTTTCCAAGACCACAATCTGTTTCCACACATGTCGGCTGCGCAAAATATCGGGCTAGGTATTCGGCCAAACTTGCGCCTTTCACCTGCGGAAAAAGCGGTGGTAAGCGAAGCCATGGAACAAGTCGGGTTGGGCGGTGACGGTGACAAGATGCCGTCCGAGATGTCGGGTGGCCAACAGCAACGGGTTGCGCTGGCGCGTGCGTTGTTGCGAGACAAACCTGTGCTATGTTTGGACGAACCATTTGCTGCACTTGGCCCTGCGTTGAAATACGAAATGTTGGATCTGGTGGATCAACTGGTTGATACAACAGGTGCCACATTGTTGATGGTCACGCACCAGCCCGAAGACGCGGCTTACATCGCTGATCAGACAATCTTAATCGCGGATGGCAAAGCCCATGCGCCTGTGGATACCGAGCAGTTGTTTAGCAATCCACCACCTGCATTAGCAGCGTATCTAGGTACAAAACCACAAAAGAAAAAAGCCCGCTAAAAAAACGGGCTTTTCTTTGAATTGTGAACGCGGGTTAGGCTTTGCGTTTATGCGGTGCCCAAAGTTTCTTGTTTGTTAGGTACAAAAGAACCGTCAGCAACAGCAAGAAACCAACTGACAAGAATCCAGTCCATTTGCGTACCATCATCTTTGGTTCTGCCGCCCACATTAGGAACGCAGAAACGTCTTCGCCCATATGCTCGACATCATTTTTATGACCATCTGCAAACTCGACTTGTTCGTCAGATATTGGCGGCGCCATTGCGATCCAACCGCCTGGGAAGGCAGTATTTTCGTACAAGGTTACGCCGGCCTGAGTCTTCTCTTCGCCAGTATAGCTGGTCAGTACATCCAAAATGTATTCTGGACCACCCATGCCTTTGACGATTTGATTGATACCCAATCCGTATGGACCACTGAAACCTGCACGGGCCTTGGCCATAAGGCTCAGGTCAGGCGCATTTTCAACGCCACTTGCAGGGAATTTGTCTGCGGGTTTTGCCGTGCGTGTATCGTCTAGCTCAGCATCATAAACATCAAAGTTCGCCGCGAACCCTTTGACCTGATCTTCTGTCAGATGTGGACCACCTTCGTCGCCCAAGGTGCGGAACGCCACTTGGCGCAATCCGTGACAGGCAGAGCAAACCTCTTGGTAAACCTGCAAACCACGTTGCAGTTGGTTCTGGTCGAACTTGCCAAACGGACCTTCAAAACTGAAGTCATGGTCATGTGCTTGTCCACCACCAGCAGCAAATGCGCTGGTTGTTCCAAGGCCTAGGGCTAGTACTGAAGAAAGAATGATCTTTTTCATGTTATTATCCTTTTCTTTCGCTTAGCGCTCAACTGAGGATTTTGGCGGGTAATGCGCATCAAAATCAGCTTCGATTGTTTCGGGAACAGGTAGCGGTTTCTCGATCCGGCCCAATAACGGCAGGATAACCAAGAAATACGCGAACCAGTATATAGCGCCGATCAATGAGATGATTGGAACCAGACCCTCGGCTGGGCGTGCGCCAGCCCACATCAGAACCATGAAATCAACGCCAAGCAACCAGAAGTACCATTTGAACATCGGGCGGAAACGACCAGAGCGTGTTGATGAAGTGTCTGTCCAAGGTGCCAGCGCCATCACAAAGATAGAACCGAACATGGCAAGCACACCCAAGAACTTCGCATCCAGAAACCAGATATCAAAGGTGATCGCACGCAAGATCGCGTAGAATGGCAAATAGTACCATTCCGGAACAATATGCGCAGGCGTCGCTAACGGGTTCGCCGGGATATAGTTGTCTGGGTGACCCAAATAATTGGGCATGAAGCCAACTACAGCGGCAAAGATCGTTAGGATGAAGCATAGCGCGAACAGGTCTTTGATCACGAAATATGGCCAGAATGGAAGCGTATCTTTCTGAGCTTCGGCCTTTGACTTGCGACGAACCTCAACCCCAGTTGGGTTGTTGTTACCAGTTGTGTGGAATGCCCAGATGTGGACGACGACCAAACCAACGATCACGAATGGCAACAGATAGTGAAGGCTGAAAAAACGGTTCAGTGTGGCATTGTCCACCGCTGGTCCGCCTAGCAACCATTCTTGAATGATTGGGCCGATACCAGGGATCGCACCGAATAGGCCGGTAATCACAGTCGCACCCCAGAAGGACATTTGACCCCATGGAAGAACGTAACCCAAGAAACCTGTGGCCATCATTAGCAAATAAATAAGCATACCGATGATCCACGTAATCTCACGCGGAGATTTGTATGAACCATAATAAAGACCGCGGAATATATGAGCGTATACTGCGATAAAGAACAAAGACGCGCCGTTGGCGTGTATGTAACGCAAGGCCCAGCCGCCATTCACGTCGCGCATGATGTGTTCAACGCTGTCGAACGCCATGTCCACATGTGGTGTATAGTGCATCACCAAAACGATACCCGTGATGATTTGGATCGCGAGACAGAACGTCAAAACGATGCCCCAGATCCACATCCAATTCAGATTTTTTGGTGTCGGGATTGTAAGTGTCGAATATAAAACGCCTACGATGGGCAAACGCGCATCTAGCCATTTTTCAAAGCCTGATTTCGGCTCGTAATGATCGTGTGGAATTCCAGCCATGTGATCGTTCCCCTTAACCTAGCTTAATTGTTGTGTCGTTGATGAAGACCGCCTGTGGAACTGGCAAGTTCTCTGGTGCGGGGCCTTTACGGATGCGGCCAGCTGTGTCGTAGTGGGAACCGTGACAAGGGCAGAACCACCCGCCAAAATCACCAGCATCACCCAATGGCACACAGCCAAGGTGCGTACATACGCCCATCATAACCAACCATTCGCCAGTTTCATCCAAAGCACGGTTCGCATCTGATGCGTCACCGTCTGGAATGTTGGCATTTCGATCTTCTTGGTCTGGCAGCTCGTCTAGATTTACATCGCGAGCAGCGTCAATTTCTTCTTGCGTACGGCGACGGATGAACACGGGCTTGCCGCGCCATTTCACAGTCATCTGCGCACCCGGCTCTAGATCAGCGACATCCACCTCGATCGAGGCCAATGCGACAACATCTGCGCTTGGGTTCATTTGGTTGATTAATGGCCATACAGCTGCTGCGCCACCGATGGCGCCTGTACTAGCGGTAGCAACATATAAGAAATCGCGACGGGTCCCTGTGGTATCTGACACGAACGTCTCTCCTTTTATTGGCCCAAAACCAGTATGGGCAGAAATTCCGTACACTTGGACGGAATCCAAGCACTTGGCATGGGGTTTACACTTGCGATAAAGGTTCGTCTAGCGGCCTTTTGGACGCAGTCTTGAAAAGAGAGCATCAATTTATGCGTCTATGCGTCTATCAACCCGATATTGCCCCTAATTTAGGGGCCATGATACGCCTGTCTGCCTGCTTTGGCGTGCCCATGGATATCATCGAACCCTGCGGTTTTCCCTTGTCCTTAAAGGCTTTACGCCGCTCTGCGATGGATTACGCGGATATTGCGGATCTAACGCGCCACGATTCGTGGGAAATTTTTCAAAATACTCGGCCCAACGGTCGATTGGTATTGATGACCACGAAAGCCACCGACATCCTGTGGGATTTTCCGTTTCAAGACACAGATACCATCGTGATGGGGCGCGAAAGCGCAGGGGTTCCAGAAGAGGTACACGCTTCTGTCGACGCCCACATAAAACTGCCCATGTATGGCGCAGCACGAAGTTTGAACGTCGCGATGAGCGCGGGTATGGCGGTATCAGAGGCGTTACGGCAGACTCGGTAACAAGCTAAGAAAAATAGTATAGACAGCGAGTTAAATGGGCAGTCAAAATACATTTCTTGGTATCACCCTTGCTTTGATCATCTACGCGCTACCGCAACGGTAAGGTAATCCATTTATTCGGCGAGCTGTTGACATATTCTGGAACCTCTCGTCCCATCAACATAGAGCTTTTGGCAATAGCTTCACGTTCTATCGGGATCAATTTATCCTTTAGGATTGTCCGCTCGGTTAAGATACGTCGCAACATCGGTTCGCGACCTAATGCTTCGAATTGCGCGACATGCACCAATTCATGCGCAATCAGCCAATCCTTGTCGGCATAATTTCGTGCAACCAAAATACCATAGCCTGTTGTCAGGCCCCCAATTTCACTTCCGATGCCAAGACTGGTAGCACCGCCCAGCTCTGCGTTTACTTTGGCGAATGTATTGCGCGATGG
>CALDZS010000031.1 GCA_937944065.1 uncultured Amylibacter sp.
CCATTTACCAGATCGACCGAGATGTTGGCCTTTTGCCCATCAGGGACAATAGAAATTGGAATACCTGCTTCTGATCTTAGTCTGGTGACGAGTTTCTTAAGGTCGGTTCGCGCAAACGATGGTGGCGCGTTTGTAAACCCAACTGTGATTGGACCTTCAAACCGCGTGAATTTTTCAACTCTGCGTCCGCTTTCTAGGTAGAATGCTAGGTCTAGAATCTCTTGCGCTATGTCTTGGTTTGAACGTGACACCTGGCGCCGCTTTGGCACCACATCAAATGTTTTCATGCGCGAGTTCGACTCTACCGTACGGGTTGGAACTTGATCCTGATTATTCACAACGACGCTCTCGGTCGTGCAGCCCATCAAGAACCCAAGAAACAGCAGTGAAATGATACGCGTCAAAAGTTAACCTCGCGGTGGACTTAGCTAAGTAAGTAACCTGTGGTAAACAATCTATGGGTGCAAGTCTTGATTTGTTTGCTCTACCAATAGTTTGAATTGTGGTGCAAAAAACATTCAAACTTGGTTAATTCTAGGCCAAGAACGGCTAACCTGTTTAAATTCTTAACAAACTGTGACCTATTTTAATTCCTCCATGACACATGAGAGTTCACATTTGATGAACAACCTATAAACAAGGGGTGACAATTGCTTTGATCTTCGCTACTTAGCCGCTATCGAAGACCGAAACCCACCGGTATTGACTCATTAAAAAAGGTAAATGCTATGCTTGATCAAGACTACGTTCCTTCAGATGATGAAGAGTTTATGAACGACAGGCAGGTTGAATATTTCACGCAAAAGCTGAACGCTTGGAAGACATCCCTTCTGTCGGACACAAAAGACACGATTGAAGGTTTGCAAGAAGGGGCGAGAAACATCCCTGACCAAACCGATCGCGCGTCCGAAGAAACCGATCGCGCCATTGAATTGCGGACCAGAGATCGTCAACGCAAACTCGTGTCCAAAATCGAAGCTGCCTTGCGCCGTATTGAGGATGGTTCATATGGTTATTGCGAAGCAACTGGCGAGCCGATTTCACTGAAACGTCTTGATGCTCGTCCAATCGCGACATTGTCGTTGGCTGCACAAGAGCGCCACGAGCGTAAAGAGCGTGTTCACCGCGACGACTAATAATTTGTAAATCAGATTTGAAAACGGCGTTCAAAATATTCGAGCGCCGTTTTGCGTTTAGATGTCCAATTCAATCCAAATCGGCACATGATCTGATGGCTTCTCTTTGGCGCGAGTATCGCGGTCAATCTGGCAATCGGTCAAAAGATCTGCGCAGGTCGGTGACAATAAGAAATGATCGATCCGAATGCCATTATTCTTGTTCCAAGCGCCAGCCTGATAATCCCAAAAGGTATAGTTCATCGCCGCTTGGTTGCGCGCCCGAAATGCCTCGGTCAGGCCAAGGTTTATTAGTTTGCGAAAGGCTGCGCGACTTTGGGGCAAGTACAGCGCGTCTTCTAGCCAAGGTTCCGTGTCCCAACAATCTTCAGGTTGCGGAATGACGTTATAATCACCGGCCATCAAGAAATGCTGCTCGGTTGCCAACAGTTCCTGTGCGCGGACATACAACCGGTCCATCCATGCCAGTTTGTAATCATATTTTGGCCCAGGCGCCGGGTTGCCGTTTGGCAGATACAAACCGCACACACGCACTGCATCTTTATCGCCGATCACAGTCGCCTCGATATATCGAGCTTGTTCATCCGTGTCGTCACCGGGCAGACCACGGGTGATATCCTCTAGCGGATATTTCGACAAGATCGCCACCCCGTTAAAGCCTTTTTGCCCGTGGGTTTCTAACTGATATCCCAAATCCTCGATCGGTTCGCGCGGGAACGTTTCGTCCATTGATTTGATTTCCTGCAACAAGGCCACATCGGGCTTTGCAGTTTGCAGCCAATCCAGCAAGGCAGGCATGCGGGCTTTAATCCCGTTAATGTTAAAGCTGGCAATTTTCATGGCTGACCCCTTTGTCTGAGACCAAGGGTATAACCTGCGTTTGGCCTAGTGCAAGTTAGGAATGCATTAACCACGTTTGGGCATAGTGGGGCGGATGCGAAAGGAACCATCTCATGAAGCGCAAGGTTAAGCTGTTTGGTGAACGCAACACTGCGACGCGCGCGCTAAAGCAAATGTTGATCAAAGCCGATAATGTGACTTTGTCCTTGGCACCTGACGAACATGCGCGGGCGCAAGAACAACGTGCCTTGGCCGAACTCACATTAGATATCCAAGACAGCTATAAATTTGAATGGCGGCGGCTTTACCTAGACGCGTCGCGCGACACCGGCGTCCCGTACGACAACCCGTTTCGGTTATGGAAACATGCGGCACCGTTTTGGGATGACGCTTACGTTCGCGATGCTGTCAGTGTTATCTTTATGGTGCGCAACCCGTATTCGTGGGCCGTTTCGATGGCGCGCAAACCGTATCATATGAAAGCACCGCGCACATCGGATTTTGAACAATTCGTATCGCGCCCTTGGCTGACGGAACGCCGCGACAATTGCCCGATCTTGCTGCGGTCTGTTTTGCATCTTTGGAACTATAAGATCGGTGCTTATCAACGATTTGCAGCCCGCGCCCGAAATGCGGGTGTGCAGTGTCAGTTTATTCGTTTCGAAGATTTCTTGGGTGACCCAGCTTTGTGCTTGGGGCAGGCGCTATGGTCGATGGGCATTCCTTCGACGGGGCTAGAGGCGTTGGAAAACTCGACCAAAGACCAAACCAAAAGCCTTACTGATTTGCAAGATTACTACTCTACAGAGGCATGGCGCATGCGCCTGTCGCAATCGGTGGTGCGCAAAGTGAATGCGGAAATTGACTGGTCGCTGGCTGGTACATTTCAATACGCTTGCCTGGACCCGCAAGATTTTCCGCCAGAGTTACCAGCTACCGAGGCGAAGCGGTTCGCGTTCGAGATGATGAATTTAGATATGCAGGCAGAGGTAGACTTACATCGAAAAGCTGGTGCCGCAGCCACAGCTTGATGTGGCATTGGGGTTTTCAATGACAAATCGTGCACCGATCAGCTCTTGAGTATAATCGATCACAGCGTTTTCTAAAAATGGCAGCGACACTTTGTCGATCAGAACTGTTTGTCCATCTTTTTCCAGAATTATATCATCGTCTGATGCGACTTCTTCCAATTTGATTTCATACTGAAAGCCTGAACATCCGCCACCTTCGACGGCGACGCGTAGTGCTTTGGTCGTGCCATCCGCATTTATCTGCGCCAGTTGGGCAAAAGCGCGGTCGGTGACTTTAGGTGGTAAAGAAAGTTGCATCTTTAAGGGTTCGCTTAGTTGGTGTAATCGTGGACGTGATAATAGATATAGACCTGTAACGAGGTTCTAACAAGGTAAAGGCGATCACAAATGCGCAACCCATATGCCTGCGATCCTGCCCAAAGCCGTGGTCGATTGGTTGACGAACATGAAAGTGCGCACAGATCTGGCTTTCAACGTGACCGTGATCGCATCATCCACTGCACGGCCTTTCGGCGCCTGAAACATAAGACCCAAGTATTTGTAGCACATGAAGGCGATCATTTCCGCACACGCCTAACTCACACAATCGAAGTTGCCCAAGTTGCACGAACCTTGGCAAAATCACTGGGACTGGATGTCGAACTGGCAGAGGCAGTCGCGTTGGCGCATGATCTGGGTCACACGCCGTTCGGTCATGTTGGTGAAGATGTGTTGGCAGACTGCATGGCGCCCTTTGGCGGCTTTGATCACAATGCACAAGCATTGAAAATCGTGACCAGTTTGGAACAACGATACGCTGAATTTGACGGGCTAAACCTGACTTGGGAAAGTTTGGAAGGCATTGCCAAACATAATGGGCCTGTGACTGGCGAATTGCCTTATGCACTGTCTGATTATAATGCGCGTCATGATCTGGAACTGCAGACCTATGCAAGCGCAGAAGCACAGGTTGCGGCCTTGGCGGATGACATCGCTTACAACAACCATGACCTAGATGACGGATTGCGCGCAGGGCTGTTTGATGTAGTTGATATTCAATCACTGCCCATTGTGGGCGATTGCTTCGCCGCAGTAGATCACAAATATCCCAACCTAGACGAAACCCGTCGTCGCCACGAAGGTTTGCGCCGGGTGTTTGGCGTGATGGTTGAAGATGTGATTGCGACCTCTGTCAAGCGGTTGACGGATGAAAACCCAGCCAACGCTCAAGCGTTGCGGCAACTAGATAAACCGATGATCCAATTCTCTGTGTCGTTATGGTCAGATTTGCAGCAAATTCGCGCGTTTTTGTTTGAGAATATGTACCGATCCAAGCGCGTGAATGTGATGCGGGTTCAAAGTGAAGAGGTGATGAAAACGTTATTCGACGCCTTTATGACGGACGATGCCCACCTGCCAGAAGATTGGAAAAGCGATTTTGCCAGCGATCACGATCGCGCGCGGCAGATTGCCGATTATATGGCGGGGATGACGGATGGCTTTGCCCAAGCTCGGTATGAGGCAATTACCGCTTTAACCCGTTGACCTGCGGGCAAAGACTGCTAAACCTGCGACCCAACCTTTAGGAACCCAGACATGAATTTGTTCTCTGATATTCGGCATTTGGTCATCGACGCGTTGCAGTCCATGCAGGCCGCGGGCGATTTGCCCACAGATCTGGATTTTACTAATGTGGCAGTCGAACCGCCCCGCGATGCATTGCACGGTGATATGGCGACAAACGCCGCTATGGTTTTGGCGAAACCAGCAGGCAAGAACCCGCGCGCCATTGCCGAAGGCTTGGCAGAGCGGTTGTTGGCAAGCGATGTGATTACATCTGCGGATGTGGCAGGTCCTGGGTTTTTGAACCTGCGGCTGGCGCCAACCGCATGGACCGCTATCGTTCCGTCCGCGCTTGCTGCAGGTGCTGACTTTGGCCGTTCTGACATGGGTGCTGGGCTGAAGGTGAACGTCGAATATGTATCCGCAAATCCAACGGGCCCCTTACATGTAGGCCATACACGTGGCGCGGTATTTGGCGACGCACTTGCCAGCCTTTTGGATTTTGCAGGCTATGATGTCACCCGCGAATACTACATCAACGATGGTGGCGCGCAGGTCGATGTCTTGGCGCGATCTGTCTATCTGCGGTATCTAGAAGCAAATGGGCAGAAGGTCAGCTTTCCAGACGGAACCTATCCAGGTGACTATCTGAAACAAGTCGGCGAGGCCGTAAAAACTAAATACGGGGACACGCTGATTGATCAGCCTGAAGAGGCTTGGTTGGCAGAGTTGCGGGAATTCTCGACCGAAGCCATGATGGATATGATCCGTGCCGATCTGGCGCAACTGGGTATCAAGATGGATGTGTTTTACTCTGAAAAATCATTATATGGCACGGGCCAGATAGAAGCCGCGATAAAGTCGCTGGATGAAAAGGGGCTGATTTACGAAGGTACGCTGGATCCGCCAAAGGGCAAACTGCCTGAAGATTGGGAACCACGTCAGCAGACACTGTTCAAATCGACAGAGCATGGCGACGATGTGGATCGTCCGGTCAAAAAATCTGACGGTAGCTGGACTTATTTCGCACCTGACATTGCTTATCACTATGACAAAGTGCAACGCGGCTTTGATCAGTTGATCGATGTGTTTGGCGCGGATCATGGTGGATATGTCAAACGCATGAAGGCTGCTGTGTCGGCATTGTCTGACGGTCGTGTGCCACTTGATATCAAGCTGACGCAATTGGTGAAGCTTTACAAAAACGGTGAACCGTTCAAAATGTCCAAACGGGCAGGGACGTTCGTGACTTTGCGTGATTTGGTGGATCAAGTTGGTTCAGACGCGACCCGGTTTGTGATGTTGACACGCAAGAACGATGCACCGTTGGATTTCGATTTTGACAAGGTCTTGGAACAATCCAAAGATAACCCTGTTTTCTATGTGCAATACGCGCACGCACGGATCAATTCCGTGCTGAAGAAAACAAGCGAGGCGGGTATTGATGCGGACAGCTTGATTGCAGGGGCTGACATAAATTTGCTGAACGCAGATGCTGAAACATCAGTGATCAAAAAGATCGCTGAATGGCCGCGCCTGCTAGAATTGGCAGCCAAACACAATGAACCACACCGCGTTGCATTCTATCTGTACGACCTAGCGTCAGAATTTCATTCTCTTTGGAATGCGGGCAAAGATGATCCATCACTACGGTTCCTGCAAGAGGACGCGTTGGAGGCAACTGCGTCCAAACTGGCCTTGATCAGAAGCGTTCAGGTCACACTTGCTGCTGGATTGATCCTTTTGGGTGTCACACCAATTGACGAAATGCGCTGATAACGTCTACATCTGTTGTAACTGGGCGTAAAAATCGCCTTATAACAAGGCCGAAACGGCCAAACAGACAAGAGGCGGCGAACCGCCCGGGGTGAATATGCGCAGGATTTTACAACCACTCACCGCATTGGTGTCTTTGGGGACGTTGGCTGGGATCGTCTATTGGGGCGTGACCATTGCACAACTGGATCCCAATACCGTGCCAGTCATTGCAAAAATTAACGGTCCTGCACGCGTCGCACCTGCTGATCCTGGCGGACTGCGCGCAGATCATCAAGGTTTGGCAGTGAATGCGGTTCAGGCGCAAGGTGGTGTTGAAACACCGACCGAACGCGTCGTACTTGCACCCCGAACAATCGGTTTGACCGTCGAAGATGTGGCTGGTGCCAACTTGGTTGCCTTGATTCAAGACGAAGAGACGAAAATCAAAGCTTCAAAAACCAAACTGGTATCGCCCGTAATTGTAAAGGCACCAGAACCAGATATTATCGATCAACCAGAACAATTTGCGGCGTTAGATATTGAAACCACCGCCACTGATGCGCCTAAACCTAAGGCGTTTTTTGCGGAACTCGCGCCGTTGCCTGCCGATGTTATTCGCCCCCGCGCACGTCCCCGCACCTTGGTTCCCGAGATTGTGGTTCAAGAACAAAAAGTCGCGTCAATTGGTGACCCGTTAAGCACCGTCGAGCTGGGCTCGAAATTGGTGCAACTTGGTGCTTTTGATAGTTTTGAGGGTGCAAAAAACCAATGGTCCGTGATCTTGAGATCAAACAAAGATTTGTTGGCCAAGAAAGACTATATCATTCAATCAGCGAACTCAGGCGGGCGAAAGTTCTATCGTCTACGCGCAGTTGGCTTTGGTTCTATCGGCGAGGCACGTGCGCTATGCACAGCCTTAAAATCACGTAAAACCCCTTGTATCGCAGTGACCGCACGGTGATGGGGCAGTCTGCCGTAATTTTCGGCTGTGCTGGTTTGCGTCTGAGTGAAGCAGAGAAGGGCTTTTTTTCTGAAATACGTCCATGGGGTTTTATTCTTTTTGCGCGTAACTTGGATACGCCCGATCAAATTCGCGCTCTTACGACAGAGTTGCGAGAAACTGTTGGCTACGACGCACCGATCTTGATTGACCAAGAAGGTGGGCGCGTAGCCCGTCTGCGCGCGCCTGAATGGCGCGAGTGGTTGGCACCCTTGGATCAAATGGCCAAGGTAGCACCTAATAATCAACGCCAAGCTATGGCCTTGCGGTACCGATTGATAGCACATGAATTGCGCGCTGTTGGCATCGATACAAATTGCGCACCTATGCTGGACGTGCCCACCGATCAAGCACATGAAATAATTCTAAATCGCTGCTATAGTCATGATCCAGAAACAGTGGCCGAGATGGGGCGAGCCGTCTCTGACAGCATGTTGGCTGGTGGTGTTCTGCCGGTTATCAAGCATATTCCCGGACATGGTCGGGCGAACATGGACAGCCATTTTGAATTACCTGCATTGGATACGCCCGCGCAAGAACTTCGAACCATAGATTTCGAACCGTTTCGCCGCTTGTCCGATCTGCCGATGGCAATGACTGCGCATATCGTCTATCGCTCGATTGATCCCGATTATTGTGCGACGCTGTCTGAAATCGTGATCGATGCAATCCGCACAGATATCGGGTTTGACGGGTTGCTTATGACGGACGATTTGTCGATGAAAGCGCTGTCTGGCACCTTTGCAGAGCGCACCTCTGCCGCTTTGTCTGCTGGCTGTGATGTTGTTTTGCATTGCAATGGCGATATGACCGAAATGGAGCAGATAGCTGGGTCAACACCACTGTTGGCTGCCAAACCCATGATGCGCGCGGAAGCGGCGTTAGCGATGCGCAAAACACCTGAACCTTTTGATCCAGAAGACGCTGATAAGCTACTGTCTGGCTTGCTGTAGCGGCGGGTTTCGCGCAATATGCGCGCAACATGGAATCACATGAAAATATAGATCCGCAGGTGCAAGCCCGCATGGCAGCCGAGGCTTTTTCGGTCGATGTCGATGGCTATGAAGGTCCATTGGACATTCTGCTGACTTTGGCGCGCACCCAAAAGGTAGACATGCGCAGGATATCTGTCTTGGCGCTGGCCGTGCAATATCTGGCCTTTGTCGAAGAGGCCAAGAAACTACGTTTGGAGTTGGCTGCCGATTATCTAGTGATGGCGGCGTGGCTGGCGTTTCTGAAATCGCGGCTTTTGTTACCCAAAGATGATGAAGATGAAGGGCCAAGCGGTGAAGAACTGGCCGCGCATTTGGCGTTCCAGCTGGAACGGCTAGAAGCGATGCGCGATGTGGCGGCCCGTTTGATGGCACGCGATCAGCTGGGGCGCGATTTTTTTGCGCGCGGCATTCCAGAAGATGTGACCCGTAACCGCAAAATCACCTATAAGGCTAGCGTGCTTGATTTGATGCAGGCTTATGCGCAAATCCGCACAAAAGAGAATTTCAAACCGCTTCACTTGGATGAACGCGAAGATGTGTTTTCGATGGAGCAGGCGCTGGAGCGCATGAAAACCTTGATCGGGCACGCGATCGAATGGGGCACCTTGCAACAGTTTTTGCCAGATGGGTGGCAGCATAATCCAAAGCTGCGCCGCTCAGCCACAGCATCGACATTTGCAGCCATGCTTGAACTGGTTAAAGAGGGTAAATTGGATTTACGTCAATCCGACATGTTCGCCCCGATCGAAGTTAAACGGAAAGAATTGTAGATGTCCGAAACCCCGCATGAAAGCTTGTTCGAAGCCCCGCCAATGGCAGAGCAAGAACGTATGATCGAAGCGATTTTATTCGCAAGCGCAGAGCCGCAGAGCAAGAAGCAACTCGAAGATCGCGTGCCCCATGGGTGCGACGTATCCGAGGCATTGGTGCATCTGCGCAAACGGTATGACGGGCGCGGAGTTGCGTTGATCAAGGTCGGTGAGGGTTATGCGTTTCGTACGGCGCCAGATCTGGGTTTCCTAATGCAAAAGGAAAGTGTCGAGGTGCGAAAACTATCGCGCGCGGCCATCGAAACACTGGCGATAATCGCGTATCACCAGCCAGTGACGCGCGCCGAAATTGAAGAAATTCGCGGCGTCTCTGTGTCACGCGGAACTGTTGATCTGTTGTTAGATTTGGAATGGATAAAACTGGGTCGTCGCCGTATGACCCCTGGTCGCCCAGTCACGCTGGTGGTTACACAGTTGTTCCTTGATCATTTTGGTTTGGAAACTCCCAAAGATTTACCCGGTGTGAAAGAATTGCGCGATGCGGGCCTGCTGGACAATCGCCCGCCGCCAAGCGCAATTCCAGGTGTTATTTCCGAAGACGGAGAGGTCGATATGGGGCAGAGCGAAGAAGACGAAGATCAAGACGATATGTTTGAGTAATCAAACATGCCCTAGCTAGAACGCGCGATTAAGCTATTGATTTAAAACAATACGTTTTCTGAATACTTGGATGAAATTTGCCGAGATTGGGAACCATCATCGCTGGTTTATGCTCATCTATCTCAACCTAATAGGCATCGACCATGAAAAGAACATCGAAAATATTTTGGGTTCTTGCTGCTGGGACTACAATTGCGGCACTGTTTCTTTTGGTGCAAACAAACTACCCGCTTTAAACTAAAATGGGGGTTGCCAAAGCATACTCCAACTATATTTGGGCGATGAATTTTATAGCATTTACCGTGTTATTTTCTCTGATTGCGGGGATCCTAACCATCCAATCGCGAAGAGGATCAAATGACTCGTCTGTGGCTGGTGGTCAGCCAATTAAGTCTAAGCATAATCCAGCGAAATGGGTGTTTCGCCTTGGAGCAATACTAGCTGCTTTGCCAATCACCCTAATGTTGTGCAATTATCTGCCGTCGTACTGGGCGGAAAGCCTGTTACCATTCGAGGGTGGGTTGATGAATGTCATTATTAGAGGAGCTTTGAATTCTGTCTTTGGGCTGACTGTCATGCTGATTGGATCGTTGTTTGTAAAGACATAGGCTTAGAACTGGGCTGACCTAAGCAGACTTAAAGTGCTTCGATAGTTTCAGACCTTGGCCTTGATAATTCGACTTCATAGACGCGCCATACAAAAGATCAGGCACCTCTGCCATACGTTCATAGACCAAACGCCCCACAGATTGCCCATGCTCCAATGCGAACGGAGCTTCATGACAGCGGACTTCCAGTACGCCACGTGACCCGGAGCCACCTGCAGAGGCGTGGCCAAATCCTGGGTCAAAAAAGCCAGCATAATGCACGCGGAATTCACCAACCATGGCCAAATAAGGCGCCATTTCTGCGGCATATTCGGGTGGTATGGTCACTGCCTCGCGGCTGACGAGGATATAAAATGCACCAGGATCAAGGATTATGCGTTTGTCGGTTGCGTAAACAGCTTCCCAATAATCGTCGATTTCATAATGGTCGATGTTATCCAGATCGATCAGCCCTGTATGTGGTTTGGCGCGGTAGCCGACCAAGCGATCTGGCAAATCCAGATCAACCGAAAAACCTAAACCTTGGTCTATCTGCGCCTCGCCGTTCACCAAGCCTGTGCTTGCGTGCAAGGCTGTCAATTCAGCATCACTGAGAACCGCTTGCCCTTGGCGAAACCTGATTTGATTTAAACGCATGCCAGGGCGCACGAGGATCGAGAACGACCTCGGACTAATCTCTGCATATAACGGGCCTGTGTAACCCGCTTCAATGCGATCAAACTCGATCCCATTGTCGGTCAAGCAGCGTGTGAACAGATCAACGCGACCAGTCGAGCTTTTGGCGTTGGCAACAGCATTAACGCTGGCTGGTAGGTATAAACTTTCCATTAGAGGCACGACATAGACGCAGCCTTTTTCCAGTACAGCACCGCCTTCGAGGTCGATCTCATGCATGGTGAATGTGTTCAAACGATCCGCGACGCTGTTGCCCATTCCAGCAAGAAATGACGCGCGAACGCGGTAGGCTTTAGCGCCCAAACGTAAATCTAGCGAAGCGGGCTGAATTTGGCCATCAAGGACGGGTGCTGTGACGGTAATCGCCCCGTCATCCAACATGGCTTGAATGGTTTGCGAAGGCAGAACACCAGTTTTATCCATGTCTCAATCCCCTTTGGCACAGTGCACAAAGGGGGGCTTTGTGCCAGTATATGAATGGTCGGGCTAGCAGGATTCGAACCTGCGACCTCTCGTCCCCCAGACGAACGCGCTACCAAGCTGCGCTATAGCCCGTACTGGGTCGTATATATCTGCAATGATTTTACGCGCAAGCGCAATTATGACATCGCCGTTAATTCCGCCAACGAGCGTTTCATGCGGTTGCGTGTTTTGCGTAGGCGATAAAACAAATCTTCGATTTGTTCGATTTTGTCGTCGTTTAGATCTTCACGTGTCAGGGTGACCGCGATGGTTCGTGGTTGATCAACCGGCACGTCCGAAGATTTTCGTTGTTCACCAACAGCTGCGTTGATCGCGTCAAACGCATCTTTTTCAACTGGTTTCTTCAGATATTTTTCGTTTTCAGAGGGCGATACACCAAACCGCGTGTTGATGGACTTGGGCGCATCTGATGGGTTTGGGTCCACATATTTAGGCGTATGTATTTTGGTGGCCTCGGGCTTTGCTACCTGCGTCTCTGGTTGTGCCACTTTTGCGGGGGCCGGTTTCTTGCGGCGTTGCCCGTGTTTTGGGAATTCCATTTCAGGTGACATCTCTTGGATATGCTTCACACCTTCGCTCGAGATTAGTTTTTGCACCGCTTTGATCGTCTGGCCTTCGCCATGCAATAGATGCTTGATCCCGCCCAACAGCATCATATCGTTCGGGCGGTAATACCGCCGTCCGCCTGCGCGTTTAACAGGTTTGATCTGTTTGAATTTGCTTTCCCAGAAACGTAAAACATGGGTTGGCGTGTCCAACCAATCGGACACTTCAGAAATTGTGCGAAAAGCCTGTGGTGCTTTTTTCATTCAATCCTACCGTTTGTTGCCTGCACTAACCTTGTCTTTCATAACATGGCTTGGGCGAAAAGACAGGACGCGACGGGGCGTGATCGGCACCTCTTTGCCTGTCTTTGGATTACGTCCAATGCGCGCATTCTTGTCGCGTAGATTAAACGTACCGAAGCTGGATATTTTTACATTTTCCCCGCGAACAAGCGCGTCAGAGATGTGCTGCAAAATACTTTCGACCAAATCAGCAGACTCGTTGCGAGATAGTCCAACTTCGCGAAAAACGGATTCAGCAAGGTCGAGACGGGTAAGTGTTTGGTTAGACATAAGCATTTTTTCCCCAATTTGTGCCAGACTATTGGAATTGGAATTTGTCTGTCAATGAATTGTTAGTTTATAGGCGTTTGTGGCGCAGTTTTGGTGGATTACCAGCGTAAAACCACCGCACCCCATGCTAATCCACCGCCAATTGCCTCGGTCAGCAGCAATTCGCCCTGTTTTATGGTGCCTTTTTGACAAGCCACAGACAAAGCAAGGGGAATCGATGCGGCTGATGTATTGCCGTGATCTTGGACCGTGACGACAATTCGTTCCATCGGTAGGCCCAGTTTTTGTGCAGTCCGTTTAATGATGCGTAGGTTTGCTTGGTGCGGGACGACCCAATTGATATCATCGCTGGTTAGCCCCGCCTTTTCCATGACCGCCTCACCGCAGGCAGCCAGTTTTGATACGGCATGTTTGAACACTTCTTGCCCCTGCATCCGCAAGACGCCCGTAGTTTGTGTCGACGACACGCCGCCATCGACATACAACAAATCATTATAGGTGCCGTCTGAATGCAAATCGCAAGCCAAGATGCCACGATCTGTGTTTGCACCTGTGCCGTCTTGTGCCTCTAGGATCAACGCGCCTGCGCCATCGCCAAACAGCACAGAAGTTGTGCGGTCAGTCCAATCCATGATGCGCGAAAACGTTTCAGCGCCGATGACCATGATGCGTTTGGCTTGGCCAGATACAATCAATGAATTCGCAGTCACCAAGGCATAGGCAAATCCAGCACAGACTGCTTGGACATCAAAGGCGAAGCCATGTCGCATACCCAAGGCCGCTTGGACTTTGGTTGCTGTTGACGGGAATGTCTGATCAGGGGTCGACGTGGCCAGCACAATTGCGTCGATTTGATCTGCGGTGATGCCTGCGTTCTTTAGCGCGTTGTTCGCGGCAGCAATCGCCAGGTCGGATGTCAGCTCGCCTTCGGCTGCAAAATGGCGGCGCTCTATGCCTGATCGGCTGCGTATCCATTCATCTGTGGTATCAACTTTCGCTTCGAATTCTACATTCTCGACGATACGCTCGGGCAAATAGTGGCCAGTGCCAATGGGAACTGCTCTGATAACTGACATATGATACCTTTGATTTGACCCGATTACTCTGCGGTATCATCAACCCCAATGACCGAAGATGCAACACGCGCTGCAAGTTTTTCTGCAAATCCCAGCTTGGCCAGTTGATAGGCCAAAGAAATTGCTGCGGCTACACCAGTCGAGTCTGCATCGCCGTGCGATTTGATCACGGTGCCGTTCAATCCCAGAAACACGCCACCATTGACACGTCGCGGGTCGATACGTTTGCGCAAGCGTTGCAGGGACGGGTAGGCAAAAATTGCCCCAATGCGAGACAGCGGAGAGTATTTGAACGCTTCGCGTAAATGCTCAGAGATCATCTTGGCCGTACCTTCGCCCGTTTTCAAGGCGACATTGCCAGTGAAACC
>CALDZS010000032.1 GCA_937944065.1 uncultured Amylibacter sp.
GATTTCGCGGGCAAGGATTTCATCGCTTGCGTGCCCGTATAAAGGCTCTCGGTTACTGCGCCATTGGCGACAACAAGTTGATGGTCGTCAAACAGAATGTGGAAATATTCGACTTCGCTGGTTTGAACAATTTCGACACCATCCAAATCCAACAGGTCTTTGGCGGCCACCAAAACCTCGTCGTTGTTAAACAGGTTCTTGGCGATAATTGATGTGATCAAAATGCGGTGCTGCGGCGAGACGAACAAATCGCGATGCGGCGTGCCAAATCCCAAACACCCTGCTCTGATTTTTATCGGCAGCAAATTTGGTGCTTGTGCCAGATCGATCGCGTCCAGCTGACGCGATCCAATCCAACGGATGGTTTGTAATCCATTGGCCACTGTGTCGATCAAATCACCAACGGCCAGATCTTCGACCGCCATTTGGCACAAGTCGGTGGTCAGCTTGGTGCCACGGACAAAACACACCACGTCGCTGACAGTGTAGGTCGTCTCGTATCCCATATCGTCGAGGGCAGCGATGGTCAGATTGCTGATCTCGGACTTGGCATCCAAAAAGCCAGACATTAATGTATCGGGAAGCGTTCCATTGTCCCAATGGCCACCCACTGTCCCTGCCCCGCCTTCATCGGATTCAATCGGCACGCCTTTGTCCGCATTCGGATCATCAAGATATTTGCCAGGATACAATATTTGATACTCGTTGCGCGCCTGTAGGCCAGTGAAGCGAAAGTCAGGCACGGCTGCACTGCCCACGTTCGTGATCAGTCCAGATTTATCCCAAATGGTACCAAATCCGATGGTATGCAGCATTTCATGCAGGATCAGATCATCCCAACTATCTGTGCCATTGGCAGCATCCGCTGCCACATAATTTTGGGCGTCTGGATAATCGAAATTCATCTCGCCAGTGATGGGAAAGAAGACGTCTGTTCGGATTATATTTGGCCCAGCAAACCCAAGCGTACCACCCGGACCGTCCCTCTGACTCAGTTCCGCCGTCACTTCTAGATCGTCGATTGTGCGTGTCCCTTGGCCGTCGCCGAAATCACGCGTCTCGTCGCTGACGTCGCCCGTAATGATAGAGCTGACGTAATCTGCAGTGCGAATGAAGCCCGCCTGCAATTCGTCCGTCCAATTCATACCGATAAATTCAATGGTGATATTGTAGCCGCTACCGCCAGCTGCACCGCTTGTATAATTTGCCAACATGTGTCCGACCTAAGTTAACTCTCTAGATCAAAAGCAATAACGCAATGTGAGGTGTTTTTGAATTAAATTGTCAGCAACGCGGCGGCGATACGCCGACCTTCGGACAAAAGCACATTATATGTGCGGCTGGCAGATGGGCTGGACATAAGTTCATAATCTATCAGTGCGGCATCAAGTGTTGCTGCCATTTTAGGTGGCAATTGCGCGATGTCTGACCCGGTTCCGATAAAGATCACATCAAACGTATCCTTTGCATCAAGGATCGGTTGCAGGTCATCATACCCGCCCCAACTGATTTGTGCATCAGGTGTTAGCAGCAAGTGACCTTGGTGAATTTCCTCTTTTACACGGAAAAATCCGGGGCCATAGGCGTCGATAGGTGGTTGCGCATCATAGTCGATTTCGATCAGTCTCATGATTGCAATCCTAACCCCAAATCGGCATGCCCGCAATGGCGCTAAACGCGATCATCGCATAGGCAATGGTGCGGTAGACGACTTCATGTGCGGGATTAAATATGCGTTGCCCTATCAGCCCTGCAATGCCGTAGGGCACAGTCAGTATGGCGCCGATAACCAACGGCACAAAAACCAATAAGCCCTTCAAGGCAAAGACAATGAAAGCAAGGATGTCGACCAAGAACAGATACATCATCGTATTGCCCCGGATGACCGATACTGGACGTGGCGACGACATGTAAGACAAGATAACGGGTGGGCCCGGTAATGCCGCGATGCCGCTTAGGAACCCGCTAACAAGACCAACACATAGCGTCCCCGCAGTGCGCAGCGGATTGCGATACCGCCAACCACTGGCCAGTAAAATCAGCAGGACCAACGACAAGATTGACACGATCCAGCGAAACACGATGGGATCCATACGGGTTAGAAAATAGACACCAATGGGTAAGGCAACCAATGCACCCAAACCCAGAACACCAACGTCCTTGGGTTCGCCATCACGCCACGCGCGCGGCATCAAGGCAATAGGGCCAAACAGATCGAACGTCATCATGGTGAGCATCGCATGAATGGGTTCCAGAAATATCGCGGCAATAGGCATGTAAACCATCGCCGTACCAAACCCAGAAAACCCGCGTACGATGCCCGCCGCGATCACAGCAGCGATCAAATACGGCAGCGCGTCCAGCGACAGCGCCTGCCAGATCACATCCATTTAGGCGTCGATACCAGCGAACTGCGTGCCAGCGGCACCGTCTTTTTTGTCCCAGTCGCGTTTCACGCCCAGACGTAGCAGGATGGTCGAGGCCACGAATACAGACGAATATGTCCCGATGATCACGCCCCAGATCATTGCAAAAACGAACCCGTGGATCACATCTCCGCCCAGCACAAACAAACTGATAAGTGCGATCAGCGTGGTGACAGAGGTCATAACAGTACGCGACAAAGTCTCGTTGATGGACAGGTTCAAAACATCTTTCAAATCAACCTTCTTAAACTTTCGCAAGTTTTCACGCACGCGGTCAAACACCACCACGGTGTCATTCAAAGAATACCCAACAATGGTCAGAAGGGCTGCAATGATCGCCAGATCGAATGGGATTTGTAGCACCGAAAAGATACCGATGGTTAGCACGATATCGTGCACCAATGCGGCCACGGCGCCGACAGAGAATTGCCACTCGAACCGCAACCAGATATAAAACAGCACCGCACTGATCGCCAATAGAACCGCGATTATCGCAGTCTGGATCAGCTCTCCTGAAACTTTCGGCCCCACGCTATCGACTTGTGGAAATGTCATCGATCCATCAACACCAGACAAGGCCGTCTTAACGGCGTTGATTGTATCAATGGCCACTGACTCGTCGCCTTCTTGGGCTTCGAACCGGACCTGCGCCACGTTCTGATCAGGCTTCGTCGCATCAAATACTTTGGTGATCGAGATATCGCCCAAGGCTAAAGGTTCTAGCGCCGCGCGGTACGCGGACACATCAACAGCCTGCTCTGCATCTGTGCGGATCGTTGTACCGCCACGGAAATCAATGCCGTAATTCAAGCCCATGGTGAAGAACACAACAATCGACAGGATCATCGCCAGCACCGACGCGGTGAAGGTGATCTTTGCCAGCCGAAAGAAATCGAAATTTGTGGTGGTAGGAACCAGTTTTAAACGCATGATCTGTATCCTTTAAACTTCGATTGATTTGGGGCGTTTGCGTTCCAGCCAAGTGGCGATCAGCAAGCGTGTGACCCAAATGGCCGTGAAGACCGAGGTGATGATACCCAAGCCCAATGTGATGGAAAAGCCGCGCACTGGACCCGACCCCATAACAAACAGGATTACGGCTGCAATCAGCGTGGTGATATTCGCATCAATGATGGCACTGAAGGCGCGTTCATAGCCCAGCTCGATTGCACGCGCAGGGCCTTTGGCGTTTTTCAGTTCCTCGCGGATGCGTTCAAACACCAGCACGTTGGCATCCACCGCCATACCGATGGTCAACACGATCCCTGCGATGCCAGGCAAAGTCAGCGTGGCACCAATGGCAGATAGCAGACCAAAGATCAGACCAACATTGATGATCAGCGCAATATTGGCGAACAGGCCGAACAGGCCGTAGGACAAGAACATAAACACCAACACAAAGATAAACGCGACGATACAGGCTAACGTGCCCGCATCTATACTGTCTTGGCCCAACTCTGGCCCGATCGTGCGTTCCTCTAGATAAGTTACCTTGGCAGGCAACGCACCAGCACGCAATTGAATGGACAAGAGCGTCGTTTCCTCGACACTAAAGCGTCCAGTAATGATACCCGACCCGCCAGAAATGTGGGATTGAATCGTTGGCGCTGTGACAACTTCGCTATCCAACACAATCGCAAATGGATTGCCGATATTGTTAGCGGTATACTCGCCAAACAAACGCCCGCCAGTTGGGTTCAAACGAAATCCCACCGCGGGTTGGTTGTTTTGGTCAAATTGCGGATTGGCATCGACCAGATGATCGCCTGTGATGACGGGCGTTTTCTCTAGAACAAAGTAGGTCCCTGGCTCGTCCACCGATGGATATAAAACTTGACGAGAGCGGACCTGAGTATTCGGATCAGACACACGTCCAACCACCGAATGAAAGGATAGTTTCGCGGTTTTACCAATCAACTCTTTCAACTCTTCCGCAGATCCAATGCCCGGCACTTGGATCAAAATCCGGCGATCCCCTTGACGTTGAATGGTCGGTTCTCTTGTCCCTGCTTCGTCCACACGGCGGCGAATAATCTCTAGCGATTGTTCCATCGTCCGGGTATCAGTTGCCAACGTCTCGGCCTCTGACATGGTCACGATCAACTGATCACCGTCTGCGCTGACTTCGATGTCAGTTGAGCCAGCACCAGACAGGCTGATCACAGGGCTGGCCAATGCGCGAACTTCGGTCATTGCCTCGGCCATTGCTTCTGGGTTGGCAATCCGCACGCGCAATTCATTGTCCGCACTATCAATACGGCGCACAGCCCCAACGGTCGCACGTTTCTCGCGCAACACATCACGCACTTCGGGCCAATAGCCATCCATACGCGACGCATACACTTCTTCGACATTCACCTCGGCCAGCAAATGCGCACCGCCACGCAGATCAAGCCCTAGATTAACCAGCGACGATGGCAAAAACATCGGCCACGCATCCGCATCGGCCTGTTGCTGCGCATCCAACGTCACACCTTGCGCCTGCACGGCCTTCATATCATTCGACAATTCAACACGGCTGTAAAAC
>CALDZS010000033.1 GCA_937944065.1 uncultured Amylibacter sp.
CCCAAACCGATAAACACATCACGCTCTGCCAATGATATCAGCATTAAGATACCGTTATTCTTTTCGGCATCCCCAACACCCCAGTGGTTAAACAGTGCTGTCGTGAATTCGCGGCGTGTCTGCGGGGTGCCTTCGTAGTCAGCGAAAGAGTTGATCGTGACGACTGTCATCTCTACGCCCTTGTCGGTGCGCAGGTTTCGCAACTGTTCTGTGATGCGTGCCTCGGTTTGGTCATCAATAATCTCGGCAAAGTCGTTCACAAATGGTGAACGTGCCTCTGGGAATGATTGCGCCACGGCAATGCTCGTCCAACAGGCCATCAACAAGGTCAAAACAATACGCATAAATAGTCTCCTTTAGTACAGAGTTGGGTAATTGAAGTGCGAATGCAAGCTTAGCGGGTCAAATCTAGCAAAATATCATATACGGCCATAACGTCATCGCGGGTACAATCGAACTGGCCGGCGGTGAACCGGATTACATAACGACCTTCGTGCAGGGTTTGCGTTAAATAGGTGCGCCCATCGTCATTCACGCGTTGCAGCAACGCTTTGGTCGCATCGTTCGCATTCTGCCCCGTTGGCGTATATTGAAAGGTGAATAACGAAAAACGACGCTCTGTTATGATTGTAAAATCTGGATGTGTGCGTAGCTTTTCAGCCAAGTCATCCGACCACTGAATATGGTTGCGAATACGTGCCCGCAACCCGTCCAGGCCATAGGCGCGGATCAAGAACCACAGTTTTAATGCGCGAAACCTGCGCCCCAACGGAACCGTCCATTCCGAAAAATTAACAATGCTGTCTTCGCCTTCGGTATGCAGATATGTCGGTTTGATCCCAAGTGTTCGGATCTGGTCTGTAGGGTCTTTCAAAAGTTGGACAGAACAGTCGAATTGGGCCCCCAACCATTTATGCGGGTTCATCACGATACTATCACACCGATCTGCACCATCCCAAAATTCGCGCTGTTCGGGACAGATCATTGCGGCGCCAGCCCATGCGGCGTCCAGATGTGTATAAAGCCCTTCTTGCTTGGCAATATCCAGCAGGGCGGGCATACGATCTGAAGCGCCAATCGACGTGCCACCCACACACAGAACCAATCCCGCAGGATTGAAACCCGCCATTTTGTCGGCAGTTATGGTCGCTGCCAGCGCCTCTGGTCGCATGGCGAAATTTCTGTCAGTGTCAATTTTGACCAAGTTATCTTGTCCAATGCCAGCAACCCAGCATGCTTTATCGACAGAGCTGTGAACCTGTTCAGAACAATAAATGCGGACAGGTTGTGCACCCGCATATCCCAGTTTGTTACCCTGAAAACGTTGTGCTCGTTCACGCATCGTTAGAATGGCAGACAAGGTAGCACTTGACGCACTGTCTTGGATCACACCTTGATAACCCTTCGGTAACCCCATTGCTTGTCGCAGCCAGTCGCACATGACCTGTTCCATTTCGGTCGCAGCGGGCGATGTTTGCCACAACATACATTGCGCGCCAATCGCGTTGGCCAGTTGATCGGCGATCAGGCTGGCTGGTGCCGCGTTGGAATTGAAATAGGCAAAGAATTTTGGATGTTGCCAGTGGGTCATGCCGTCGGGCACAATCCGTTCGAAATCCGCCATGATGTCATCCATTGAAACAGCTTCGTCGGGCGGGCTGTCAGGCAACATCGCTGCGATATCCCCGGGTTTGGTTTGCGCGCGCACAGGGCGGTCGGACAGGTTTGCGAAATAATCCGTGATCCACTCTGTCGCACGTGCCGTCCATTTGGCGTAATCGGAAGAGTTCATGCGGATGTTCCTTTGTCCATCAGGGCGTCAATATCTTTGGCGACAATCGCTTCGCCAAGATCCGAAAAATCCCCGTTTTGTAAGATCGCCTGCGATTTCTCTATCAGACTGCTGACCATAGACCGCGCCAACGTCGAGCCGAGAGAGATGCGCGCAACACCCATCTTCGCAAATTCCGCGCGATTATACTGTGCCATTTCCTTCACAGTTAGAATATTCACGGGTGCTGTAACACCAGACAACAGCGTTTTGGCATCTTCAATACTGTGCAGAGCAGGCGCATACAGACAATCAGCCCCCACAGCTTCGAACGCTTGCAGACGGCGGATGGCTTCGTGGATATCGTATTGTCCGTTCATGATACCGTCAGCCCGTGCGCATAATACGAAATCATCAGGCAGGGCACGGGCCGCAGACATGGCCGCTTTGATCCGTTCAACAGCAAGGTCGAATTCATATGGTGTCAGCGATGGTAGTGCCGTGTCCTCGATACAAATACCCGCCAAACCCACTTCGGCGGCCAAACGCACAGTTTCTGCAACGGTGTCAGGATCATCGCCAAAGCCATTTTCAAAATCACCAGAGACCGGAACATTCACCGCTGCCACAAGATCTGCGGCATGAGAAAGATGCTCGTCGCGGGTCAACTGCCCCATGTCAGGTACACCTTTGGTGATGCCGTACCCAGCAGACGTGGTGCCAATCGCTTGTGCACCCATGGCCACCAACAGTTTTGCACTGCCAGCGTCCCATGCATTAGCCAACACAAAAGGATTTCCCTTTTGATGCAGTGCACGAAAAACCTCGCCCTTTGTGGCCTGTGCCATGTCGATCCCTTTTCATCTTGATTTGTTTAGATGCATAACAGTACAAAGAGCCATGAGATACAACTGCAACATTTGCACACTTATTATTACCTGCTGAACCAAACCAGCGGGCCGTCTCTATTTGCAAAACCAATCCAAACTGATACGCCCGCGAGGATAAACCGCGCGAGACGAGTATGACCGAGATTAAGCTTTACAACACGAAGACCCGCCAGAAAGAGGTGTTTACCCCTTTGGATGCCAATGATGTACGCATGTATGTCTGTGGCCCAACGGTCTATGACCGCGCCCATATCGGTAACGCGCGGCCTGTTGTGGTGTTCGACACGCTGTTTCGCCTGTTGCGCCATGTGTATGGCGCGGATCATGTGCGTTATGCCCGCAACTTCACAGATGTAGACGACAAGATTAACGCCAAGGCGGCTGAAACTGGACGGTCCATTCGCGATATTACCGATGAAACCATCGATTGGTATCTGGAAGATATGGGTGCGCTGGGCGCGTTGGAACCAACGGATATGCCGCGTGCAACGGAATACATTCCGCAAATGGTGTCGATGATCGAAGAACTGATCGCCAAGGACCACGCCTACGAGGCGGATGGCCACGTGCTGTTCTCTGTAAACAGCTATGACGCGTATGGTGCACTGTCTGGCCGCGCGGTCGCAGACATGATCGCGGGCGCGCGTGTCGAGGTGGCATCGTATAAACGCGATCCAATGGATTTCGTGCTGTGGAAACCTTCCTCAGGCATCGAACCTGGATGGGACAGCCCGTGGGGCCATGGTCGCCCAGGTTGGCACATAGAGTGTTCTGCAATGGCGCGTGATTTGTTCGGCGACACGTTCGACATTCACGGTGGCGGGTTGGATTTACAATTCCCGCATCATGAGAACGAGATTGCCCAAAGCTGCGCCTGCTGCGGCGAAGACAGCTTCGCCCAAGTCTGGATGCACAACGAGATGTTGCAGGTCGAGGGCAAGAAGATGTCCAAAAGCCTTGGCAACTTCTTCTCGGTACGTGATTTGCTGGATCAAGGCTATCCGGGTGAGGTGATCCGGTTTGTGTTTTTATCCACGCATTATTCTAAGCCGATGGATTGGACGGATAAGAAGGCGAAAGAGGCTAAAAAGCGACTGGCAGGTTGGTTTAGAAAGACTGATGGCATCGAAGCC
>CALDZS010000034.1 GCA_937944065.1 uncultured Amylibacter sp.
CCGTTTGTGCACTTCGAAGTTCGCAAAGGCACTGAAGCGGTCAATCCAGCGCCATTTTTGTAGGGCGCCACGCTTTTCTTAGCAGATCAATTCTTGTCCTATTCTTGTGGAATACTCATCGGGACGATGCTGATCTGATACGTCGTGATTTCCGAGAGTTTTTCATTTCCGCCATCATTGCGGAACAATAGTAATGATACCTCACCAACCTTGTTACCGATCATATATACTATCCTCTCGGATACCACGGCAAGGGCCAAGTATTCTTCACCATTGTCAAACTTGCCATTCACTTTGACGTTCGCCACTCGATAAGGCTGATCAGTCTCCATCATCACGGCGCTTCCAACTGGTATCTCAATGGTACCCGATATCTTCGATTCAAACTTCCTGAAATCTCCTTTTATAGGATCAATTGAAAAATCAACTAGTTTGCGGTTGGCAGAGAACGCATCGAAGTAACTTCGAGGTGACAGCGTAATCACCTCGCCCGCCTGATGAACGTCGGCGCTTGGCGATACTACGATACTTGGATAATGGAGCGGAATTCCTTTGTTTCCCAGCGTAAACAGAGATGTGGTTCCCGTTTTTCGACCAGTTATGCTCAATTTTGAGGTGGTTACAATTTTTGCACTCGCAATATCTGGGTCGGCAATACTCATCTCACTAATCGATGAGGGCAGTTCCAATGTAATTTCCACCCCAGGCGCAATCACGATAGCATTATCCACGTCCGGCTGAAATATCCGCAGGGTTTCAGCCAGCAAATCACTGGTCATCACTAAAAACACGGCTGCAGTCGCAAATAGATAGGAATTAATATTGCTTATCAAAATGGCAGTCCTTTTATGATTAGACACAGTCTTGGTTATTCAGCCGCTAAATCATCACGCCTCGGCGCCCTGCCAGATCAACAAAATACTGCCATGCCACACGGCCTGATCGCGCGCCACGCGTGGCTTGCCATTCGATCGCTTCCGCACGCAGGGTGTCAGCGCTGATATCCACGTCGTAAGCATCACAGTATCCACGGATCATCGCCAAATATTGATCTTGGTCGCAGGCATGAAACCCTAGCCACAGGCCGAACCTGTCCGACAAAGAGACTTTTTCCTCGACTGCCTCGGACGCGTTGATTGCGGTGCTACGCTCGTTCTCGATCATATCGCGCGGCATCAAATGGCGTCGATTGGATGTCGCGTAGAAAATCACATTATCTGGGCGGCCTGCTACACCGCCATCCAAAACAGCCTTCAATGACTTGTATGCCACATCTTCGCCGTCAAAACTTAGGTCATCGCAAAATAGGATAAACCGCGCATCGGTTTTTCCCAACAATGTCAGCAGATCGGAAATAGAAGCTAGGTCATCTCGTTGAATTTCCACCAACTTCACACCCTGAACCGCGCCATGCACGGCCTTGACCAAGGATGATTTCCCCATTCCCCGCGCGCCCCACAGCAATGCGTTGTTGGCGGGCAGACCCTTGGAAAATTGCGCTGTGTTTGCCAGCAACGTCTCGCGAGAGCGGTCCACACCAACCAGTAAATCCAAGGGCAGGAATGTAGGATTGTGAACAGGCTGTAATCGATCAGGTGACGTGTGCCAGACAAAAATATCTGCCCCAGACACGTCCAATGCGGTCAAATTTGCAGGCGCCAAACGGTCTAGTGCGTCGGCAATGCGGGTTAACGCATCTTCGCTCAAACCGCATCTCCATCGTCAAAAATACCGTCTTCAGCCAGACGCGCTTTTTGCTTTTTCTCGACACTTGCAACCAACCAGATCGACACTTCGTACAGCAGGTACACCACTGTGAACAAAATAACCTGCGTCACAACATCAGGCGGCGTGACTATCGCGGCCAACACCAGAATACCAACGACAGCATATTTACGCATGTCTCGCAGACCAGGGGCAGACACAATACCAGCCATCCCCAACAAAGTCAGCAAGACTGGCAGTTGAAAACACAGCCCAAAGGCAAAAATGAATTTCAACGTGATGTCCAAACTTTCACGTATGGACGGCAAGATCACAGTCTTAATTTCGTCCACACCGTCGCCCGCGACCTTGCCAACTTCGCCATTGGTCAATGCCTCGGTCACGGTCGGCAAAACGTCTGCAAAGCCGATGAAAAACCGCATCGCCAAAGGTGTCACCACAAAATGCGCGAATGATGCACCCAGCAAGAACAAGACCGGAGATGCGATGATAAAGGGCAAAAACGCACCCTTCTCGTTTTTATAAAGTCCTGGCGCCACAAAGCGCCACAACTGGTATGCAATCACAGGGAAGGCCACCATGAAGCCAGCAAGGAATGAAATTCGAAATAGGGCAAAGAATTTTTCCTGTGGGCTGGTAAAAATCAACGTGGGGTCTTGGCCGTTTTCAACCAGAATATTCGCCAAAGGCGTGACCAGAAAATTCAGGATAGGCTCGGCAAACACGAATGTCACCAATACACCAGCCAGCAACGCATATACGCAATACAGCAAGCGTGTACGCAACTCTGCCAAATGTTCTATCAGCGGTGCTGCACTTTCTTCGACCTCGTCGACATTCACTTCTTCACTCATGTCTTCGCTTTCGATGCAGGCTTAGCCGCAGGTTTCTTCGCAGGTTTGCTCGCCGTTTTTGGGGTCGCTTTTTTCGCCGCAGGCTTTTTGGTGGCTGTTGTCTTGGGCGCTGGCTTTTTCGACGCCGCCTTCGACGCTGGTTTTTTCGCAGTTTTCGGTTCAGGCTTTGTTTCAGGAACTTCTGACGGCACGCCAAATGTTTTCGACGCGGGCTTCACATCATCCAACCCAAAGCTTGACATATCAGCTGCATCATCAAGTGATGATTTGATATCTTTCACACCAGCTTCATCCGCAGCACTATCCATGGCTCTTTGAAAATCACGCGCCATACCGCGGGCACGGCCAACAAAGTTGCCGACTTTGCGAAACATCATGGGCAGATCTTTGGGGCCGACCACGATTAGTGCGACCACCCCGATGACCAGCATTTCTGCCATTCCAATATCAAACATGTAGATAGGTCCCTAACGGACGGATCAAAGCTTAAGCTTCGTCCTTCTTGGGTGTGATGTCTTTCGCTTCTTCAGCTGCATCGTTGATGCCTGCTTCCAGCTCTTCTTTGCCCTCAGCCACACCTTTTTTGAAAGATGTGATGCCTTTGCCGACTTCGCCCATAAGATTGCTGATTTTGCCGCGGCCAAACATGACCAATACGACGATAGCAATCAGCAACATGCCAGGCAGGCCGATATTTTGAATAAATAGTGGTGTCATTGGATACATGATGATCCTCCTCAAGTAGCGCGGTTTTCAAAGGCCGCACATATTCCGTTCCCGCTTATAGTTAGGGTGTTTCATATCGGTTTCAAAGGCCAAAGAGCAAATAAATGTAAAAAACAGCCAAGAATAGCCGAGTAAATCCCTAACTATTTGTCGCATGATGCGTAGTTATACGCCTTCAATCTAAAACCCGCTCCTCCCCAGCAATTGCCAAGCGCATTCCGATCCGCATACCACGAACCGCGCACCGATCAATGCCGGAGGCATGACCTCGCTGCAGCACAAGGGTTAGCTTGGGGGAACTTCGAACACAAAACAGCGGTCACGCCGGACTGACAACCACAAAATTGTACCTACTTTTGGTAGAAATACGCCCGGAACAACTGCATGCAAACGAACTTGGTCGAAATCCATCGCGAATTCTACCAGGCTGTGATGTCCTAGAAATCTTGCGCGTGAAACCACACCGCGCGCGGGCATACCTTCAGCAGCGGTCGGATTGGGTCCGCGTCCGTCGCGATCAAAATCAATCCGCAAATGCTGGGGTCGGATCACGATTTCAACTTGGGTGCCGTCATCCAGTCCAGGTGTTAGGAATTCCCCAAAAGGCGTGCGCGTCAGCGCTCCTTTGACCTCGCCGGCGATGACGTTCACATCGGAAAAAAATGCAGCAGCTTGCGCATCGACAGGCGCGTTGTAAATGTTATACGGCGCTCCAGATTGTACTATACGACCGTCGCGCATTAACACGATTTGATCCGCCATTCTCATCGCCTCTTCCGGCTCATGAGTGACCAGCAAAACTGCTGTTCCCTCTTCGCGCAGAATATCCAATGTCGCGTCCCGCACAGTGTCTCTCAGGCGATCATCCAAACCCGAAAACGGTTCATCCATCAACATAACCGAGGGGCGTGGCGCCAAGGCACGTGCCAAGGCCACACGCTGCTGCTCTCCACCTGACAATTGATGTGGATACATATCGCGGTATTGCGACAAGCCAACCTTGTCTAACAGCTGCGCCACACGCGCGTCGCTCTCCGCTCCACGTGGCACGCCAAACCCTACATTTTGGGCGACCGTCAGATGCGGAAACAACGCGAAGTCTTGGAACATTAGACCAATGCCCCGCGCCTCTGGCGGCAGATGGTTTTGCGCATCAGACACGCCAACATCCGCGATGAGAACCGCGCCTTCGTCTTGGCGATCAACCCCTGCCGCAATGCGCAACGTGGTGGATTTACCGCACCCAGAGGGACCTAACAAGCAAGTCACCTCGCCTGCCTTCAAGCTCAGCGAAACATCGTCAACCACACGCCGACCATCAAAGACCCGCGCGATTGATCGCAATTCTAACTTGGTTCGGCTGTCTTGCACGCGGATCCTCGGTTTACGAATGCCTACCCGACTAATTTAATCGAGAATTTCCATCCGTTACCAGTGTCAGTGCGCGCGCGCAAGTAAACGGTTGCTTAAAAGACCCAATATGCAAATGGCAAAGCCTGCACCCAGTACCATCACACAGATCACCAGCAACTGATCATATTTGTGAATTTTCTCAGCCGCACTAAACAGGCTTACCCACGGGTCAACTGAACCAGTTACCCAATCCGCGCCACGAAACATGTAGGCCGCCGCACCTGTCAGCGCCACAATCCACGTCGCGAAATACGCCCAGCGCGGCACGATCCAACCCGCAAAGGCCAGAACCAAAATTGGTGTTAAGAACATAGACGCGGTTCCAGACACAGCCACAGCATCAAACAGTACGGTCAGTGCTTTCGCCCCTGCCCCAACGGCCTCGCCCGCAGCGTTTGCCGCTTTGCTCGCCTCTTGCGCCCATTGAATGGCCAGCGTCAACGCGCCGCCTGTGACCGCAAACCCCAACATCGCCAATCGCCCGTTCCAAACGGTGCGCGCCATCAAGCTTACCTCGTCGATGACCAATCTTGCAGACGATGCCAACGCACTGTCCAAGGTCGACAGCGCCGATACCAACAGCGATGCCGCAATCAAGAAGTAAACGAAGGGCCCAAACATTGCGGCCCAACTGCCCAGCAATTGCCCGCTATACTCTTGACCGACAACAAATGCTTGGATGCCAAACAGACCAAAGCCAAAGATACAGGCCGCTGACAGTAAAAACGCCAGAACAAAGCTTTTGCGCGTTGTGGATTGATCTGCCAAGAACCCGCGATCCATCATCACTGGATCATGCACAGGATACGAAAACACTTGCAAGAATGCGACCACGAACAGAACCCAGCCTGCGCGCGCGCCAGCTTTGCCTTCGGATGTTAGGACTTCGCCGAATGAAAAATTATCGCCCGTGATCATAACTACAAATGCCAGCACGAAAACGATCAGAAAGATTAGCATCTGCACAACATCTGTGCGCAAACTTGCCCGCAGACCGCCCATGGTTGAATAGACCAAACCCACGATAGCCAATGCAATGATCGAAGCGGTGCTTGCGAATGATACGTCCGGAAAGGCTGCCGCAAAGATCAGCCCGACAACGATCAAGTTCGAAAACACTTCGGACAACAAACGCAGCGCGATGATGACATTATAGGTCCCATGACCCAACAGCCCGAACCGCTCGCCCAACCAATGCTGTACCGAACCAACATGATCTTCGCGCAGTCGATTAACGATATATGCGCCTGTTAGAAAGCTTATATAATAGGCGGTATAGGCCAGCACCCCAGCAATACCATAGAAATATCCAAGGATCGCGGCATTCATCAACGAGCGCGCAAATATCCATGTCGTCACTTGGCTGAGGACCAATGTCCACAATCCCGGCTCTTGGCCCGATGCGGCCGTGCCTTCGAAAAATCCATCCACTGACACTCGTCTCGGTGCCATCGCCAAACTGACAATTGTCACCAAACAGACAAAACCAACCAGTGCCCACGGGCTTGCGAAAAAAGACATGGAAAATCTCCCCGAATACCATCCGCACCGCCTCTATCAGATCGCACTCAAAAGCAAGTATTTAGTTCTAACATCTGCGTGATGCAGCGAGCTCGATACGCTGCACATCTGTCGAAGTTAGGATTCTATTTGGGGGACAAATATGTGCTCAAATGATCGACCAGCAATTGAATTAACCCTTTTCTAGGCGCACTGGTTGGCCACTCGGCATAGACATCAATTGCATCCAATTCCCAATCAGGCAAAACAACAGCGATCTTGCCGGCCGCAATGTCATCTGCTGCCAGCAATTCAGGGACAACCGCAATCCCAGCGCCCGTAAGAACCAGATGATGCAAGGCCCGCGCATCATTGGTATTGATCTGAGAGTTTGTTTTCAGCGTGACTGACGCTTTGCCGTGCCGTGAGAATGTTGGTTTAATATGAAACACTGGCGACAGTTCCAACCAATTCCAATCGGCCACGTCCTCTGGGTTTTGCGGCGTTGGTTTTCCCCCTAGATATTCTGCCGATCCAATCAGGCTGCGTTTCGCGCTGAACAAGGTTTTCGATGTCAGAGGCCGTTTGCGATTAACACCCATTCTAATCGCCAAATCAAAACCACCATCGATCAATTCTTGGCGTGCATCTGAAAAACCCAAAGAAAGATTTATA
>CALDZS010000035.1 GCA_937944065.1 uncultured Amylibacter sp.
CCATCTTTTTCGCGCACTTCGTGGGTTCCGAGATAGTAGCGCGATGGTTCGTCCTGCACGATGACACATTGATCCGCATGCGCGCTGTAAAGCGGGCGGAGGGTGTTGAATATGCCGGTTAGACTGTCACTCATGTGATAAATGTAATGACGTGCGAAACACTGTCAACGACGGTTCGCGTTATCATTCTGCACGCGCGATCTAAACTGCCTCAGTCTTAGCGAGGTTCGAACTTTATGACTTCGCAATTGTCTGGCTGGATACCCGTTAGCGCACGGATGAAGTTGCCGTGTGTTACAATTGCAGTGGAGTGGATGTTTTCGCGTTTTAGAAATTCGGCAAATCCGTCCGCGCGTTCCTGCAAGACCTCTTCTGGTTCAACTGCAAACCCTCTATGGTCATTTTCGCCTTCATGCCACCAGCAATCCTCTAGGTGATCAAAATCAAGATGTGGGTGGTGTTTAGCAAGAAGATGCGGCGAGGTTCCTACATCGCAGCTGTTGCAAAGTTGCTCTCGTACCGTGGCATTGATCTGAAACGGAAGTGTGTTTCCGAAGATCAAATGAGCCGTTTGCAATGTTCTGGTGAACGGTGAAACAATGACGTTAGCAAGAGCCAGTTGACTGACCACGGTTCGCGCTTGCTTTGCCTGAGATGCGCCGAGCGGTGTGATAGGCGCATCGAAGATCATCGGATCGGGCATGTTTGGATCGTACACCGCGTTGAAGGCAGATTGAGCATGTCGAATAAGATAAATGGTCACTTTGTATATTTCCGAGTGTTAGATAGGTCTTGTTTCTTTAACCTGCCCGAGCGGCCAGCTTACTTCGTTTGCATCTTCTCGATCATTTTCATCTTCATGCGCAGTGGCATAAACGGCATTAACCAGTTGATCATAAAGCCAAGGCCGAATTCGTTGATCACAACCAGCTTGCCCTTCAACATGGCATCATAGCCGATTTTGGCAACAGATGCTGCTGTGGCGCCTTTTTGTTTGACCAGACCAGTACCTTCTAGGTTCGCGACCTTACCGAATTCAGTATGAACATATCCAGGGCAAAGAACGGTGGATGTAACACCGTGTGGACGCAATTCGTGATCAATTGCTTGGCTGAATGAACCTACAAATGCTTTGGTGGCGAAATAGGTCGCTTGCAAAGGGCCGGGCATAAAGCCAGCGGTTGATCCGACTTGCAAAATCTTGCCGCCACCAGATTTCACCATCTCTGCACCGAATAGATGTGACAGAGACACCAGAGATTTCACATTCAAATCAATCATCGACAGATCATCAGCCAACGGGCGATCGATTAGGTTTCCGTGCCCACCAAATCCAGCATTGTTAATCAAAAATTGAACGTGCAAACCTGCATCCTTTACTGCGTCAAACAGCTCTTGTGCCCCTGTCTCAGTGCCAAGATCGTTTGGGATAACTGTGGCGGTGATACCGTGATCCGCTTCTAGCTCTGCTTTTAGATCATTCAATGCATCAGCGCGGCGGGCAGTTAAAATAACGTTGCCACCAAGGCTTGCGTGGTAGCGGGCGAACTCTGCGCCGATGCCAGAAGATGCACCTGTGATTAAAGCTGTTTGGGTCATATTTCACCTATTAATTTCAAAGCACATAAGCGGACAACCACGCGTGTATGTCAATGCTTGACGTTGGGATGTCTACACGTCGTTTCTGGGCTGACAAAGCGTTCAGGTTCACCTAAATCCATATGAAAGAATATCAGGGGTATAATCGCATGGCTTTATTATTGGGCGTAGATACGGGCGGCACCTATACAGACGCGGTTTTGATGCAAGATGAAACCAAAGTAATTGCAAGTGCCAAAGCATTGACCACGCGTTCCGATCTTTCTGTCGGTATTGCCGGGGCCATCGGGTCTGTGTTGGAACAGGCCAAGGCCGATCCAGCAGATGTCGCACTTGCGTCTTTGTCGACAACCCTTGCGACCAATGCGTTGGTCGAAGGCCAAGGTGGACGGGTCTGTCTGGTATTGATCGGGTTTGGCGAGAAAGATATTGCGCGTCAGGGTCTGGACGCCGCGCTGAAAGATGATCCCGTGATTTTGATCACGGGCGGTCATAATCATGCTGGAACCGAAGCCGCTGAATTGGACATCGATCAGTTGCAAGATCAACTAACGCATTTGTCCGGAACGATTTCTGGTTTTGCGATTGCTGGTCAGTTTGCCACACGCAATCCTGACCATGAAATTCGTGCACGTGAGATGATCCGCAAGGTCACATCTGCGCCCGTCTCTTGTTCACACGAACTCAGCGCGAAACTTGGTGGGCCCAAACGTGCGATGACAGCTGTACTGAACGCACGCTTGATCGGCATGATTGATCATCTGATCGCGGCGACCGAAACCTTGCTGACCGATCTGGGTATCACAGCCCCCTTGATGGTGGTGCGCGGCGATGGTGCGCTGATCAGTGCTGCACAAGCGCGTGAAAAACCGATTGAAACAATCCTGTCAGGCCCTGCCGCATCGTTGGTGGGCGCGCGCTGGTTGACCGATGAACAGGACGCGATTGTTTCTGACATTGGCGGTACCACGACGGACATCGCGTTGCTGCGTAATGGGCGTCCAAAGATTGATCCAGACGGAGCAGAGGTGGGCGGTCTGCGCACCATGGTCGAGGCCGTCGCCATGCGCACTTTCGGGCTGGGTGGTGACAGCCAAGTGCATATGGCCAAACATGGTCTGGCGGCGGGTTTGGTGTTGG
>CALDZS010000036.1 GCA_937944065.1 uncultured Amylibacter sp.
ATTAATCAAAGTATTATCGGACAATATTTCACTGTTCGCACGTATCACCAACACATTGGAGAAGGAAAAAGAGATCGAGGATCGTTGGCGCGGATTGCCAACACCGCAAGCTGGTCGTCATCTGTCGAACCAAGTCGAACCCGAAGTGGTCGAGGCCTTGCGCAACGCTGTGGTCGCCGCTTATCCAAAGCTGTCCCATCGGTATTACGCGCTAAAGGCAAAGTGGATGGGGCTGGACCGGATGCAAGTTTGGGATCGCAACGCGCCCCTGCCCGACAGCGACGAAACACTGATCGATTGGGATCAGGCCGAAGCCACGGTTATGGAAGCATACGCTGATTTCGACCCAAAAATGGCCGAGATTGCGAAACCGTTCTTCACCAGTGGTTGGATTGATGCGGGCGTTAAAGAGGGCAAAGCGCCCGGCGCCTTTGCCCATCCAACCGTCACAGACGTGCATCCCTATGTGATGCTGAATTACCTTGGAAAACAACGTGATGTGATGACGTTGGCACACGAACTTGGGCACGGTGTGCACCAAGTATTGGCCGCAAAGCAAGGTGAACTTTTGTCATCGACACCACTGACTTTGGCCGAAACTGCATCAGTGTTTGGCGAGATGTTGACCTTTCGCAAACTGCTCGACAATGCCAAAGATCCAGCCGAGCGTAAACGCCTGCTGGCCGGCAAAGTCGAGGATATGATCAACACAGTCGTGCGCCAAATCGCGTTTTACGATTTTGAATGCAAGTTACATGCCGCCCGAACACAGGGCGAGTTGACCCCAGACGATATCAACGAAATTTGGATGTCTGTTCAGGGCGAAAGCCTTGGCCCGATATTTGATTTCACCGAAGGCTATGAAACCTTCTGGGCCTATATTCCGCACTTCATCCATTCGCCCTTCTACGTCTATGCATATGCATTTGGCGATGGGCTGGTGAATGCGCTGTATGCCGTGTTCGAGGAAGGTGATCCAGATTTCCAGGAAAAGTACTTTGCGATGCTATCCGCAGGTGGATCGAAGCATCACAAAGAACTGCTTGCGCCGTTTGGACTAGACGCAAGTGATCCGAAATTCTGGGATAAGGGCCTGAACCTCATCAGCTCTATGATCGATGAGCTAGAGGCGATGGAGGGTTAATTAACCACGACCACGCGGTACTGACCCTTCGGTCATCAACCCTTGTTCGACGCCTAGTTTGCGCATTTGATGCTGCAGCTTTTGGAACGCGCGCACTTCGATCTGACGGATGCGCTCGCGGCTAACATCATATTGCTTTGACAGATCTTCCAACGTTGTCGCACGATCTTGCAAACGGCGTTGCATCAAGATGTCTTTTTCGCGGTCGTTCAAAACGGCCATCGCCTCGACCATCAACGCGCGGCGCGTTTCTAACTCGTTGTTCTTTTCATAGTCAGCGGCTTGGTCAGCGTTTTCATCTTCAAGCCAATCTTGCCACTCGGCTGCACCTTCTTCGGCATCGCCGACCTGAGCATTCAAACTGGCGTCCCCGCCGGCCATCCGACGGTTCATCGAGATCACCTCGTCCACCGTCACATTCAGTTCTTTCGCGATACGTTTCAAATTCTCTGGACGTAAATCGCCATCTTCTAGCGCGCCGATTTTATTCTTGGCCTTGCGCAGATTGAAGAACAGTTTTTTCTGGGCAGATGTTGTCCCGATCTTTACCAAAGACCAGCTGCGCAAAATATATTCTTGGATACTCGCGCGTATCCACCACATAGCATAGGTCGCCAAGCGAAAGCCCTTTTCAGGGTCAAACCGCTTCACGGCCTGCATCAAACCTACATTCGCCTCGGAAATCACCTCGGCTGTTGGCAAACCGTATCCGCGGTACCCCATGGCAATCTTTGCCGCCAAACGCAGATGCGACGTCACCAGCTGATGTGCTGCATCGGTATCTTCGTTTTCGACCCAAGATTTCGCCAGCATGTATTCTTGTTCCTGTTCCAACATTGGAAAGGTCCGTATTTCCTGCATATAGCGGTTTAGGCCTTGTTCAGGTGATGGTGCTGGAAGGTTTGTATAGCTCATGTTTTCCCCAAAAACTCGCACATTGGTATGCAATACTGACCTATGTACGCTTACCTATTAATTCAAGTATCTGCGAAATAGACGCAGCGTAAATACTGTATATATTACCCTTTTAATGCCAAAATTTCCTAATTTCCAAGAACTTAGCTTAAAATCCGACTGACTTCTTGCATATCATTAGGCATTTCCGCCTCGAAATAACAGTCTTTTTTTGTCACAGGATGCACAAACCCAAGGCTTTTCGCATGCAGTGCTTGGCGTCCGAAATTTTGCAATATGGTCAAATCTTCAGGCGACAAATGGCTTTGCCCCAGTCTGCGCATTTTGCCATATATCGGATCCCCGATCAGCCCATGCCCGATATGGGACATATGCACACGGATTTGGTGGGTGCGTCCTGTTTCTAGCTTGCACTCAACAAAACTCGCCCGATTTTCAGCAAACGGTTTTATGACCCGAATACGTGTGATGGCATGGCGGCCAGAATGCTGCGTTACGGCCATGCGCTTGCGGTCCGCCTTGTGACGCGCGATATTGGTGGCGATACGGATCAGCCCGCCATCTTCGAACCCGACACCAGGCAAACCTGCAAGACGTGGATCAGCCTTGGACGGAACACCAATGGCAAAAGCCTGATAGGTGCGATCAATCGAATGATCCGCGAATTGTTTCGCCAATCCTTGATGCGCTTCATCTGACTTGGCCACGACCAGAATACCAGACGTTCCTTTATCGATACGGTGCACTATGCCCGGACGCCGCGCGCCGCCAACGCCAGACAGGTCAGTGCAGTGAAACAACAGCGCGTTGACCAAGGTCGCATCAGGTGATCCCGGTGCTGGATGCACCACCATGTCGGCGGCTTTGTTCACGACGATCAGATGTTCATCTTCGAAAACGATATCCAACGGCAAATCTTGTGGTTTTGCCTCTTCGTAGTTTTCGGGTTCTGGCACACGCACATGAAACACTTGGCCCGCTATGCCTTTGGTTTTCAAAACAGTGACAGGTGTCCCCGCCTCGTCGGTCACTGCACCACCTTCGATCAGCTTGGCAAGACGCGAGCGCGACAACGTAATTCCAACTGGCACAACGTCGGCCAACGCTTTATCAAGGCGAGGCGGCGGGGTGTCGCCAAGGGTTAGAACCAGAATATCATTAATAGGATCAGTCATGTCAGAGCCATTAGAGGAATTTACAGAGCCCGCCAACCTTCGATTGCTGCGACGCCTTGTGACAGGCCTAATGATTACCATGATTGTCGGGTTTGTGGCCTTAATCGCCCTATTCGCTATGCGACTGACAGATACAACCGCAACTGCCCCGCAAATCCCCTCCGAGATCACTTTGCCAGACGGTACCAAGGCCGAGGCATTTACCCAAGGCACGGATTGGTGGGCGATTGTCACCACAGATGATCGCATATTGATTTATAATCGGTCTGATAATCAACTGAGACAGACGATTTCGGTTCAGCAATAGGGAGATCATTGGATTCATCCGCAATCTGATCTAACTCTTCAAATCTATATCGGCGTTTTCCAATCCCGATTACAATCTACGGAACACTATGCCAGATATTCTCTTACAACTTAGCGTCTTATTAGTGATTATCGCCACCGCCGCAATGTCAGCTTCGGCAACAATTCAGGCGGTCAGGCACGAATTTGATGCATTCGGCGCAACGGTCTTGGCCGTTGCGACGGCTATGGGGGGCGGGACGGTTCGCGACATACTGCTTGGTCAAACGCCCGTGTTCTGGATGACCGACCTTACATATTTAGCAACGGCTATTCCCGTGGCTTTGATAGCATTTTTCTGGGTGCGGAATTTGGACTCTGGTGGCGGCAAACGGTTGCGTTTGCTGATGTATTTTGACGCCATTGGTTTGGCGCTGTTCACAATTGCGGGTGTTCAAGCAGCACTTGCCGCTGGTTCGCCCCTCCCCGTCGCAATCATAATGGGCTGTATCACAGGGACATTTGGCGGGATCATTCGCGACGTGCTGTGTAACGTGACGCCCATCGTGCTGAAAGAAGACCTTTATGCGACTATTTCGTTGCTTGGAGGAACCTTATTTATCCTGCTCTCCAACGTAATTCCGAACAACAACGTGGCCGTTTGGGCAAGTTTCACAGCCATGCTGGTCGCACGCTTTTTGGTGATAGCGCGCAGTAAGAAGTAGTCGCAGACAACACCTATATTACACGAAAATTCCTGAACACCTGATGTGTTCTTAGTGGTGTAAATGTCGTTACGAAAACAACTGAACAAACCAAAAAAGGCAGCTTGCACTTGCCCCCACCACACCCGATATTAAGGCCATGAGCTTGCCACCTGGTTTTATCGAAGAATTACGCACACGCCTGTCGCTGTCCCAAGTGGTCGGGCGCAAGGTGACGTGGGATGCGCGCAAAACCAATGTGGGCAAAGGCGATCATTGGTCGCCCTGTCCGTTTCATCAGGAAAAAACCGCCAGCTTTCACGTGGATGATCGCAAAGGGTTTTATTACTGTTTTGGCTGTCATCAAAAGGGCGACGCGATCACCTTTGTACGCGAGACAGAAAATGTCAGCTTTATCGAAGCGGTCGAGATTTTGGCGCGCGAAGCAGGCATGACCATGCCCGCGCGTGATCCAAGGGCGCAAGCAAAGTATGACCGAAACAAAGTGCTGGCCGATATTATGGAACAGTCAGTGCAGTTTTACAAAATGCAGCTCAGCTCTGGTGCGGCTGCGGGTGCACGCGACTATCTGAAATCGCGTGGATTACCCAGCGAGATTCAGCAAAAATTCGAGATGGGCTTTGCACCAAACGATCGCGGCATTCTATATCGCCATTTGGTCGACAAAGGTGCGAAAGACGAAGATATTATCGATACAGGTATGGTTATTAAACCTGACGAAGGCGGCACACCGTTTGATCGGTTCCGTGGCCGCATCATGTTCCCCATTCGTAATCCACGCGGGCAATGCATTGCCTTTGGTGGTCGTGCTATGGACCCGAACGCGCGGGCTAAGTACCTGAATTCGCCTGAAACCCCTTTGTTCGACAAAGGTCGCACGCTCTATAATCATGGCCCCGCACGCGAAGCAGCGGGCAAGGCTGACGCGCTGATCGTGGCCGAAGGATATATGGATGTTATCGCGTTGGCTCAGTTCGGTTTCGAACACGCCGTCGCCCCTTTGGGTACTGCAATCACCGCCGATCAATTGACGTTAATGTGGCGTATGCACCCTGAACCGGTGATTGCATTAGACGGCGACAAAGCGGGACTGCGTGCCGCGTTGCGGTTGATCGATCTGGCGTTGCCGTTGCTAGAAGCGGGCAAATCCCTGCGGTTTTGCATCCTGCCCGAAGGTCAAGACCCAGACGATTTGCTAAAAGCCAAAGGCAGCGATGCCATGACAAAATTGTTGGCGACAGCCCAGCCGATGGTGAACCTTTTGTGGCAACGCGAGACCGAGGGCAAAGTGTTCGACAGTCCCGAACGCAAAGCAGCCCTCGACGCTAGCCTGCGCACAGCGCTGAAAACCATCCAAGACCGATCCATACGCGGCCACTATGGTCAGGCGATCAAAGAATTACGCGAAACACTGTTTGGCACCAATCGCAGAGGCGGCGGCAATGCTCCGTGGAAACCGTGGACACCGCGCGCGCAGGTTAAACAACCGGCCACCAGCGGCACCAAATCGTCGATTATTGCGGGTGACGGCGCCAACCGTTTGCGCGAAAGCGTCATCTTGGCCGCGGCATTGCGATGCCCAAGTGCTGTGGCGAAAATGGAAACTGCGATGGAAAAATGCACGATTTCCAACCCTGATCTACAAGAAATTCACAACGCGATCTTGGCAAATCTATATGAGAGCCTAAATAAGGATAACGCGTCGCACTACTTGATCGAAACGATCGAGGCCAAGCTGGGCTTCAATGCGCTGGATCGCTTGTTTCAAATCAAGCAAGTGCGCGAACATCCTTATCTGCACGAAGATGCAGAAACAGACATGATAGAGCTAACCCTTAGGGAAGAATTAACCAAACAAGCCGCATTAATCGGATCAGCACACGAGATTAAAGAGGCGGAACAAGACATGACCGGACTGGCCGACGAAGGGGTCACATGGCGACTACAACAGGCGGCACTGACCCGTGGCAAAGCAACCCGCGCATTGGACGATGACGAAGATACGACATCCCAAAACGCAGAAGAGCTGAAGGATCATCTACAAAAGATGCTAGATGATCAAATTTGGGTAAAGAAAAAGCGCTAGTGGCATTGCGAATCACCCCTCTGTCGTGTTGATTCGATTAAATTGTAAGTGATTCGCGATTCGCATTCACTTCCCCGTTTGAAGGAACATATTACTATGGCCGCCAAAGACACCAACGAACAAAATAAAGGTGACGCAAACGAGGGTATGGGCGACATGAGCCAAGCCGCCGTCAAAAAGATGATCGCAGTTGCACGCGAGCGTGGCTACATCACATATGACGAATTGAACGAAGTTCTTCCCCCCGATCAGGTGTCATCCGAACAAATCGAAGACGTGATGTCGATGCTATCCGAAATGGGCATCAACATTATCGAAGCAGACGAAGTCGAAGGCGACGACGCCCCTAAAGATGTGACCATTGTCGAGGACGGAAAACGCGACATAGCTCTTGCCGAAACGGGCAAAGCTATGCTGGATCGCACAGATGATCCTGTGCGCATGTATCTGCGCGAAATGGGGTCTGTGGAATTGCTATCGCGTGAAGGCGAAATCGCGATTGCCAAACGGATCGAGGCGGGTCGCAAGACCATGATCGAAGGCCTGTGCGAAAGCCCACTAACATTCCAAGCGATCACCATTTGGCGTGACGAGCTGTTGGAAGAAGAGATTTTGCTACGCGACGTGATCGATCTGGAAACCACGTTCAGCGACACGTTAGAAGACGAAGAAGAGGTGACGCCAACGCCCACCCCGGCGGCGGCCAATTCTGAAGAGAAAAAAGAAGAACTGGACGCGGACGGCAATCCCATTATCGACGATGATGATGACGAAGACGAAGATGAACAAGCAAACCTATCGCTGGCCGCGATGGAAGAAGTTCTGAAACCAGAAGTGCTTGCAACCTTGGCCAAGATCGCCAAGAATTACGGCAAGCTGGCCGCGATGCAGGACGAACGGATTTCTGCGACCTTGAATGACGATGAAAGCTTTTCGGATAAATCCGAGAAGGCCTATCACAAACTACGCAAAACTTTGGTCGAGCAGTTGAACAGCCTGCACTTTCATAACAACCGTATCGAAGCCTTGATTGATCAGTTGTACGGCATCAACCGTAAGATCATGTCGATCGACAGCGGCATGGTGAAACTGGCCGACCAATCGCGCATCAACCGTCGTGAATTCATCGACGCCTATCGCGGTAAGGAACTCGATCCGATGTGGATGGAAAACGTTGCCTTGCGCGAAGGTCGTGGTTGGAAATTGTTCATGGAGAAACATTCCGAAAAGGCCGAAGAATTGCGCGGCGAGATGGCGCAAGTCGGTCAATATGTCGGCGTGGATATCCCTGAATATCGCCGCATCGTGAACCAAGTGCAAAAAGGCGAAAAAGAAGCCCGCCTTGCGAAAAAAGAAATGGTCGAAGCCAACCTGCGTTTGGTGATCTCGATTGCGAAAAAATACACCAACCGTGGCCTGCAATTCCTTGATCTTATTCAAGAAGGTAACATCGGCCTGATGAAGGCCGTGGATACATTCGAATATCGTCGCGGTTACAAATTCTCGACTTACGCCACTTGGTGGATTCGTCAGGCGATCACGCGCTCTATTGCAGATCAGGCGCGCACGATCCGTATTCCGGTCCACATGATCGAGACGATCAACAAGCTGGTCCGCACCGGACGCCAGATGCTTCACGAAATCGGCCGCGAGCCGACGCCGGAAGAATTGGCCGAGAAGCTGCAAATGCCGCTCGAAAAAGTGCGCAAGGTGATGAAGATCGCCAAGGAACCGATTTCGCTGGAGACGCCTATCGGCGATGAGGAAGATTCTCAGCTCGGCGATTTCATCGAGGACAAGAATGCGATCCTGCCCTTGGATTCGGCCATCCAGTCGAACCTCAAGGACACCACCACCCGCGTCCTCGCCTCC
>CALDZS010000037.1 GCA_937944065.1 uncultured Amylibacter sp.
GTAATATTTTGATTTATTTTCAAAAGTTTACGCTCTTTGAGCGATTAGCAACTGTGACCCTATTCAACACTCTTCCCAGGCATTAATTCGACCTCAATACGATGTGGTGCTTGTCATAATCGCCAACATGGCGTTATTTACATGCAAGGATCGTGTCGTGATGATCCCGTTTTCACGTAGAGGAAGCTGTACATGAACCCAGTTATACATTTCGAAATGCCGTACCATGATGCCAAACGCGCAACGGCATTTTATGAACAGGCTTTTGGCTGGGGCGTGCTGGATATGGGCGCGGAAATGGATGATTATTTGTTGCTTACGACGGCTAGCGAAGATGTGCGGACAGATGGAAAACGCGGCGCGATTGACGGTGGATTGTTCCCTTTCAAAGAAGATTGGCCGATGCAGCACCCGTCAGTTGTCATTGGTGTGGAAGACATCCAATCGGCGATGAAACGGATTGCTGATGCAGGTGGCGAGTTACTGGGGGAACCTATGCAGATACCGGGCATTGGCCAGTATATTTCCTTTGTGGATACTGAAGGCAATCGCAACAGCATCATGCAAGGCGAAGAGGGGGCGGATTAATGATTTTTATCCATTTGCCCGTACACTAATTGGTCTATCAGCCACCTAAATTCCCCCCCTCGGCGCATGCTGGTTCTACTGTTCGTCTTGACCGTCGAATAATCGCATGTGGGCCATGATTTGCCCGTGATCAGAGGCCAATTTATTGTACGGCGCCTCAGGATGCGATCCATCGGTTAAATGATCATTCAACACCGAGAAATATTCCATCTCTCCCAACTTGTTTGCATAGTTTGGATCGAAATGTTTCGACATCAAAATTTGGTCGATACTTTCGTAAACGCCACCGAAGGCGGATGTGTACACCATGTCGCGAAGGCTTTTCTGGACGAACAGCTTCTCGGCGCTGATCATTTTATATTTTTCGATCTGGCCACGGATCAAAATGTTCTCTTCATCGGAATAACGATCACGTCTGGTCTGCGCATCATGACGCCGCATCCATGCATAGTTTTTGAACGGCTTTTCACCCGCAATAATCTCGGAACTGACAGCGTGTTCGCTGTCATTATAGTCGCCCAGAACCATAACTGGATTACCCGCCGAAAGTTCGGTCACGATCAAGCCGCGTAGAACGGCGGCTTCTGCCATGCGGCGCACGGTAGCGCGCAGTGCGCCCATCGCGCGGCCAAACGGATCGTAATTCACTAGATCGGCCTCGGGCGAGAATTCAGCGCCTGCTGGTTTTAGATACTCGCCAAGTTTCGATTTTAGATGACAATTGAATACGGTCACAACAGTTCCATTGATCGGGATGCGTGCCTTGATGATCGGGCGCGACAGGCGCGTCAGAGTGAATGATCCAGCATCACCACCACCTAGTTCTGGAAAGTTGATTACCATCGGTTGAGCCAGTTCTTGCACTACCTCTGGTGTTCCGTCGAAACCAAATCGCGATAACATGGCAAGCCCTGGCCGGCGTTGCCCCGGTTCGCCGTCATGGATATTTGGCGCGAAAAATACGCTGCCAGCCTCATATGCCTCGAACCGTAGTTTCTTGAAAATCGCCTTACGATGATAGCGTTTGGATTTGTTTGGGATCACGTCAGAATTCGACGCCGCGCCGCGTGCGTTCGTTTCGGCAATCACATGATCCAATGACTCTGCTGTAAAAATCTCTTGAAACCCTACAATGTCAGAATTTAGGGTCAGTAATTGATCCGCTAACCAGTCTTCTTTCCATGCGTGTTCCTCGGGCGTATATGCCTCGAACCGATAATATTCTTGATCTGCGCCAATCAGGTTTTTGACGTTGAAGCTGGTAATCGTAAAGTCGCTCATGAATTGGGTCCAAATTTTGAAAGGGCTAGTTGAAATACGGCGGCGTCTACATTGCCCCCAGTGGCGACAGCGATCACGCTGTCGGTATTGATTTTGTCGCCGTGGAATAGTGCGGCGGCCAATGCTGCTGCGCCTCCGGGTTCGATAACGATGCGCAATCTCTCGAATGCGAGCGCCATGGCATGCAGGCATTCATCCTCGGTCACGACCATGCCTGGGCCGCATAAGCGCTTTAAAATCGGAAACGTAATATCGCCGGGCGCAGGCGAGATTATGGCATCGCACAGTGATCCAGAGCGACGTACGTTGCTTTCAATTTTGCCAGATATTAGGGACCGTGCGACGTCTTCAAACTCTTCGGGCTCAGCTGTGCGTACAGTAAAATTTGGTGCTTCCGCTTCCAGAGCTAAGGCGATACCGCTGGTTAAACCGCCACCGCCGCAACAAACGATCACGTCCGCATCTGTAATGCCTTCGACACGGGCTTGGCTGGCGATTTCTAGCCCCGTTGTTCCTTGACCAGCTATGACCATCACATCGTCATATGGTTTAATCAGATGCATGTCTCCGTTGGGGTTGGTGCGGTCGGCGACTTCGTTGCGATCTTCGGTCTCTCGGTCGAACAATACGACCTCGGCGCCCAATGCACGGGTATTTTCGATCTTCACTTGGGGGGCGTCAGAGGGCATGACGATGACTGCTTTCGCCCCGTGCTTGGCAGCCGCATTCGCGACACCCTGCGCATGGTTTCCTGATGAAAAAGCTATGACCCCTTTGGCCAGTTGTTCAGGCGACAAGGCGCTGACCGCAGCCCAACCGCCGCGAAATTTAAACGAGCCCGTGTGTTGTAGACACTCGGCCTTAAGAAACAGCGGGCGACCCGCAATTTCATCTAAAAAGGGTGACGATAACAGCGGGGTAACGCGGACATGTCCTGCCATGCGTTTGGCAGCGGCGCCAATCATATTTATGTCTGTCATAGAGACGCCAGAAAAGCTGGAATGCCAGATAGATCTGGCATGGTGGCGAGGGGGGCGTGATCTAGTCGATCTTGGGGATCGCCTGCGCGGTTGACCCAGATCGTTTGAAACCCAAATCCTGACGAGCCCGCCACGTCCCAGCCGTTGGAAGAGACGAATAAAACTTGATCAGGCTTGCAGGAAAATCGCTCGCAAACCATCTGATAGACGCGGGCATCTGGTTTGAAAATTCCGACGTCCTCTACGCTAAGGATATCATCCAAATGCGCGTCCAACCCAGCTGATTGAACGGCGGCGTCGAGCATCGCGGGCGACCCGTTGGAGAGGATGGCGGTGGCATAGCCATCGGATTGAAGGGCCGTCAATAAAGCAGGAACTTCGGCGTAGGCATCTAGTTCCCAATATAGATCGAGCAGGCGTGCACGCAGCGTTGGATCGCCGTCTAATCCGTGAAGCTCAAGCGCAAAATCTAATCCATCGCGGGTGACCTGCCAGAAATCGCAGTGGGTATTTGTGATCGCACGGAGCCAAGTATATTGCAGCTGTTTTAGACGCCAATCATTGGCCAACGCGGCCCAGTCTTTAATTGCGGAAAAGGCGGGCTCTTGGGCGACTTTGCGCGCGGCGGCGGCCACATCAAATAGGGTTCCATAGGCGTCGAAAACGCAGGCTTTTATATGCATCATGTACACCTCTCTGTCATCGGAGGATGGCACAAGGATGAACGTTTGAAAAGGGCTTAGACATCTGCCGAATTCGGCATTTAATAAGATTTTTTAGCCAAGACAAGTGTATTAAGTATTTGATTTTGTTATATATGATGTCTGGGATTTTGGGTGCGATTATGAAGACACTTTCTGCCCGCAGGTTGGTGACGGGCAGAAAAATTGGGTATTAGGCAATCACTTCACCGATCAGCATTTGTGGTTCGGTGTTGGTGAAATTTGGTATGTCTGCCAGCACGGGACCCGCGTCGCCCAACGCTGCTTGCAGGTTATCCATGGATGAAAACGTCATCGTGGCAAGCACGTGGAAACCAGCGGGCACATCGGGACCACCTGCCAGGCCTTTTGAGGCACTTACAGTTTCGATATGCTTGCCCATATGTTCGCCAACAAGCGGAATATGAGTTGCGGTATAATAATCTTGGTCAAAAGTGGTGCCGTTTCCCACTGGGTACAAGACTTGTAGTGATACAGACATTTTATTTCCTTTGTGTTGAGTGGCTGGCTAGCGCAACAGTTGATCAATGAGTCAATTTGTTTCGCCAAATTACCACCCGATCGAGATTGTGATCCTGCAAAGAAAAAGCCCAGCTTGGTTCCAAGCTGGGCTTTCATTCTTTAAGATACATTTGGCCTACAAATTTTCGGCCTGCGCCATGCCCAACACGTGATACCCACCATCAACGCAGATAATCTCGCCTGTGGTGCATTCGCCGTAATTTGATGCGAGGTAAACTGCCGTACCGCCGACGCTTTCCAGGGTTGCATTGGCCCGCAATGGTGCGTTCGCCTCGGTTGTGCGGAATGTTTTGCGAGCGCCACCGATTGCAGCACCCGCTAGGGTGCGCATGGGGCCGGGGCTGATGGCGTTGACGCGGATGCCTTCGGGCCCAAGGTCGTTGGCCAAATAGCGGACAGTGCTTTCCAATGCGGCCTTTGCGATGCCCATGACGTTATAGTATGGTGTGACGCGATTTGATCCTTGGAAGGTCAATGTCAAGATTGTGCCACCGTTGGGCATCAATGCTTTGGCGCGGCGCGACACTTCGATCAGCGAATAGCAGGAAATATCCAGCGAGTTTTTAAAGTTTGCGCGCGATGTATCTGAGACACGGCCAGTCAGTTCGTTTTTGTCGGAATAGGCGATGGCGTGGATTAGGAAATCAAACGATCCCCATTCTTTCTCCAATGTCGCAAACACGTTGTCCAAGGATGTGTCGTCTTGAACATCCGCCTCTACTAGAATGCTAGATCCTATGCTTGTCGCCAAGGGCTCGACGCGTTTTTTGAACGCTTCGCCTTGATATGTGAATGCCAGTTCCGCGCCTTGGGCGGCCATTTCACGCGCGATACCCCAAGCAATGGATTTTTCATTGGCGACACCCATAATAAGGCCGCGTTTTCCTGCCAGTAATCCGGTCATGATCTATCCTTTAAACTTGCTAAGTACCATTGATCCGTTCGTGCCACCAAAGCCAAAGCTGTTGGTCATCACACTGTCCAGACCCGCGTTTTCAACCATTGTGGTTGCGATTTCTGCAGGGTCTAGGGCTGGGTCGAGGTTTTCGACATTGATCGACGGGGCGATGAAGTCGTTTTCCAACATCAACAAACAATAGATTGCTTCTTGCGCGCCTGTAGCACCTTGGCTGTGACCCGTCATGGACTTGGTCGAGCTGACGGGGGGAGTGGTGCCTTGACCAAAGACGCGTCTTACGGCTTCTATCTCGCCTACGTCACCCACGGGTGTAGATGTGCCGTGTGCGTTGATATAGCTGACAGTGCGTCCTTCGGGGACGGTTTGCAGGGCAAGGCGCATCGCACGTTCGCCGCCTTCGCCAGATGGCGCAACCATGTCGTGGCCGTCTGATGTGGCGCCGAAACCTGTGACTTCTGCATAGATTTTTGCACCGCGTGCTTGGGCATGTTCAAGACTTTCCAACACGATCATGCCACCGCCGCCAGCGATGACGAATCCGTCGCGGTCAGCATCGAATGCGCGCGAAGCTTTTGATGCATCGTCATTATACTTTGATGACATGGCACCCATTGCGTCGAATAGGCAAGACAATGTCCAGTCCAATTCCTCACCGCCACCTGCGAACATCATATCTTGTTTACCCATCATAATTTGCTCTGATGCGGCCCCGATGCAATGCAACGATGTGGAACAGGCAGATGTGATGGAATAATTCGTTCCCTTGATTTTGAACGCAGTGGCTAGGTTTGCCGAAACGGTGGATGACATGCATTTTGGAACCGCGAACGGGCCAATGCGTTTTGGCGCGCCTTTTTCCAGCACGGTTTGATGCGCGACCAACATGGCCGATGTTGATGGCCCACCTGATCCTGCGATCAGACCTGTGCGCGGGTTCGAGATATGTGTTTCGTCCAGCCCTGCGTCTGCGATCGCTTGTTGCATCGAGATGTGAGCATATGCTGCACCCGGTCCCATGAACCGCAACGTGCGCTTGTCTATATGCTCGGCCACATCAATGTTTGGCTTGCCAGATACTTGGCTGCGGAACCCATGTTCGGTATAGCTTTCATCCGCGGTGATGCCAGACTTACCTGCCTTTAAAGAAGCAAGGACTTCGTCCGCTGAATTACCAATAGATGATACGATCCCAAGACCGGTGACGACGACGCGACGCATATGCGTACTCCTAATATTGTGGTGTGATTAAGACAGGTCGACGGCTGCGAGGCCGACTTTCATGTCCGTGACTTCGTAGATCAATTCGCCATCCGCATGGACGGTCCCGTTGGCGACGCCGATTTTCAGGCGGCGATCAATCACGCGGGTGAAGTCGACATTATATGTCAGCATCTTGCGCGTGGGTGTGACCATGGCAGAGAGTTTCACTTCGCCGACACCCAAGGCCATGCCTTGACCCAACATACCGCGCCAACCAAGATTGAACCCAGTCAATTGCCACAAACCGTCGAGACCAAGACATCCAGGCATAATCGGATTACCAGGGAAATGACATTCAAAGAACCAAAGATCTGGATTGATATCAAACTCTGCAACAACATGCCCTTTGCCAGCTGATCCGCCATCTGCAGAAATCTCGGTGATGCGATCCATCATCAACATCGGCGGCATTGGCAATTGGGCATTGCCCGGGCCAAACATTTCGCCTTTGGCACATTGAATTAGGTCGTCATATCCAAAACTTGTTGGTCTATCGCTCATTTTGCAGGGATCCCAGATTATTGCTTTCAGCTCATCCTACCACCGCAAGTTTCGTGCTGGCAATAGAGCGCGGGCATGTGGGTTGCGGCAAATCGTCGAACCTGTTGAAATTCATTGAATTAACGCTCGTTTAGTTCCATATTGGGAGCAAGTGAGAATATTGGACGATCTGCTTAGATGACAAAGCTAGCGATGGAAAAAGGCGTTGAATGGTTACGAGGTGCGGATTTGCGCACCACGAAACAGCGTGTTGCCTTGGCCAAACTGTTGGTCGGCGATGGTAATCACCGTCATGTTTGTGCCGAAAGTCTACACGAAGCGGCGCTGTCTGATGGTGCATCCGTGTCATTGGCGACAGTGTACAATACACTTCGCACGTTTTGTGACGCAGGTTTGTTGAATGAAATTACCGTTGATGGCCAAAAATCTTACTTTGATACGCGTGTTGACGAGCATCCACATTATTATTGGGAAGACGAAGCACGCCTAACCGATGCCCCAAAAGACGCGGTTAAATTAACTGAATTGTCAGCCCCGCCGACAGGAACCAAGGTCGCAAGGGTCGATGTTGTCATCCGATTGCGTAGAAACTAAACGCCGATATCCGCCTGTTTTCAGCAAGATTCCAAGTAAATTCAGAAAAATATTAAAACTATTAGTTAGTGTTTCTTGAAACCTGTGAATTCTTTCTTACCTAAGAAGCGTTAAGGGAGAGTTTTATGAATATCGCAACACATTTAATGTCGCAAATAGCACCTGAGCCAGGTAACGCCGCTCAACAATCCAATTTAATTTCAATGACAGCCCAAATCGTTTCGTCTTACGTTCAATCGAATTCGATTAATAAAGACGAATTGCCAGACCTGATTGATACCATTCATGAAAAGTTGCAAACATTGTCAGACAACCCGCGCGTAAGTGCTGCAAATCTGCGTCCTGCGGTTCCGATTGAAGACTCGATCACGCAAGATCACATTATTTGTTTGGAAGATGGTAAGCCATTCAAAATGCTGAAGAAACATTTGATGTCTGTTTACAGTTTGACGCCACAAGAGTATCGCCAAAAATGGAACTTGGCACCAGATTATCCGATGGTTGCGCCGACTTATGCGGCGAAACGGCAGGAGTTGGCAAAGAAAAGTGGACTGGGTCGCAAGCGAAGCGTTTGATTGAATTGGTCCGCTATGATC
>CALDZS010000038.1 GCA_937944065.1 uncultured Amylibacter sp.
CGAGCTATCTCGGTTCACATTATACTATGTGTTTGCTCTGGACGAAGTGAATAAGAAAGTTCTGCTTTTGTCACGTCACCGCTCTGAAGGGGACACACCACTAATCGGTTGGGTCTCGATGGAGGATGGATACCTTTGGGATACACGTTTTGGCCTGCGCCCGAAAGAGGATTTGACCTTTGACAAAGTAAATGGAACTTGGGCCGTTGGCGAAGAACGCCGTGCCTGCCTTTACGAAACTTTGGAATTAGCAGACAAAAATGCGGATTCAGATGTATGTTACGTGCCAATCTTGGGTGGTAACCGTTGGTTTAATTATGCCCTTCGGATCCCCGTATTTGATCGCGTAGAATATAAAGGCAAACCTTATTACCATGTTGCGATGCCAACTTCTGGCGTTGGATCAAATGCGGCGGACGATGTTTTGTCACAGGTTAAGGGCTTGGACGAAGCTATTCGTCTGCTGAAAAACCTGTCTAGCTTGGATGTATTTTTCTTGCTGGATGGTACACAATCGATGCAGCCACATATTGACACATTGCGCGGTGTAGACGGAAAACCAGGCGTTTTGGAAGCGATCCAAAAAGCGTTTGATAAAGACCCGCGTTTTCGTGATGTGAATGTGCGTTATGGCTACCGCGTCTACCGCGATCACTATGCTGGTAACGAGGGTATGGGCGAGGCGATGCCATTTGATACAAATTGCGCACCGACCAAAGAAGACTTGGACGCAAACCATTCCAAGTTCCAATCCGAAATTCGTAAGATTGATACAGAGTTTGGTACTGGCGGCGAGCGTGATACCGACCACGAAGAAAACTTGATCCTTGGTTTGGCCTTTGCAGCTGATGATATGTCAGCATGTCGCGAAAATGTTAAACTGTTGTTCGTCGTTGGTGATACTGGGTACGATAAAGAAACATTGGCAAAACGTGGCGGCTCTCCCGTCAGCGAAAGCGATGTTTTAGAATTCATGACACACGGTGCGTCTGCAGAAGACGATCCGGTGATCCCATTCTTTATTCAGGTTCCAAAAGTAGAATCTAAATTGAACCTAACTGGTGATCGTCTGCAAAACTATCTTGATGCGTATGCCAAGTTTACAGATCAAGGTAAGTTCTTTGTCGAGAAAATTGGTGACCATTTCAATGATGGCGCGAAAAACAAAGACAGCGACATCAAAATATCCGAGCATTTCTACTCGTTAGATGGATCTGACTTGGAAGAAGCACAGACCAAGTTGGTGGAATTTGTTCTGAGCCGCGTGTCAGAGTTTGGCGATCAACGCCCGATCAACGAAGTGATTGCTGAATTGCAAGGTGGTACGGCGCTGGTTAATATTATCTCGGCTTTGTCAGAGGGTAAGAAAACCTCCGTTCCGGCGGTGCGTTTGGCGCAGATTGAGAAACGGATTTGTGACGAGCTTGGTAAAGCCTGCGAAGAGCGTGTCTTCAACGATATCACCGAAGGCTACATTCCTGCAGATGAAGATGTGAAGTTGGATATCTGGGTTGAGAGTGAAGAGTTTGCAGCATGGCGTGCAAAGCTTGATCTAATCAAGGACACAACGCAATACAGCCCGACTGAACTGTCGCAAGTGATTGTTAAGATGATGGTTGATGGCGTTAAAAACTCTACTGGTGATCTGTCACCATCTGAGATGAATATGTCGATTGCTGAATTCTTGAAGTTGAAGCATGGTTTGCCTGTTGGTCAACAAACACCATTGTTGAACTATTCTTTGGGTGATTTCATTCACCGCGAGGATGTGTCAACGGACAGTCGCGACCTGATCGAAGTTTGCGAATTGTACCGTGTTGCACGCTGGCTGTATGTACACCGTGAAATCTTCGCCTCTGTTGAAACCAGCGAGGTTCCGATATTCGAGCTGAACGAAGGTGACAAAGCTGCATGCGAAATGCGCCACGCGACACCCGAAGTTAAGATGGGCGATCGTCAACCGTTCCCAGAGGACACGATGAGCTATCGCAAAGTACAGACCGAAGAAAGCATTGTCTGGCTTCCTAACGACTTCTTGCCATAGGTCTGGATGACAAACCGATGGAACCGTGGGGCCCACAAATATCAAATACTGATTTCACACGGCGCAACTCGCTAAAAGAAATCAGCTTTAACCTATCCGTTGATCATCTTGATTTGCGGATAGGGGGCAGCGATACCAATCGGTTGCCCATCATGGGTCCCAGTGGTGCTGGAAAATCTACTTTGTTGAACCTGCTATCTTGCATCAGTTTTCCGCAAAGTGATGAATCAAACGTGGCGTGGAAATTTCCTGATGGATACGAATGCTCTTGGGGAAAATCAGGGCCGGGCAAAGATGTGTTGCTAAAGCTACGCCAAAAATACTTTGGTTTTGCTTTTCAAACTCCGTCTATTCAACCGCAGCTGACCATCCATGAAAACCTTACTTTCGGGCTGGAAAACCAAGGTGTTGCACCAAGTGTAGCGGCCGATGAGGCCTACAAATCCTTGGTTTCGGTCTTCAGTGGAAACGAGGCGCG
>CALDZS010000039.1 GCA_937944065.1 uncultured Amylibacter sp.
GCATGACAGGCACATCAACGCCTAATTCTTCGATCACAGCGGCGTACAGCCCTTCGGTGTTCCATTGATCAGCGTAGGAGCCCGCGGGCATGTAGGTGTCCACCAAATCGTCAATCACTTCGGAGCGCATGTCGATGGTGATTTCTGAAAGGTCCTCGGCTTCCATGATTTCGCGGCGCTGACCAAAGATCACCTTGCGCTGGTCGTTCATCACGTCATCAAATTTCAGCAACTGCTTGCGGATGTCAAAGGTGCGGCCTTCGACTTTGGCTTGCGCGCGTTCCAACGATTTGTTGACCCAAGGGTGCACAATCGCTTCGCCTTCTTCCAAACCCAGCGTTGTCAGAACTTTTTCCAAACGCTCGGACCCAAAGATACGCATCAGATCGTCTTCGAGGCTGAGGTAAAATGACGTGCGGCCCGGATCACCCTGACGGCCAGACCGACCACGCAATTGGTTATCGATACGGCGGCTTTCGTGACGTTCAGAGGCCAGAACGAACAAACCGCCAGCGGCCAGAACACGTTTCTTTTCGTCTGCTGTTTCGGCTTCGATCCGTGAACGGATCGCTTCAGGATCGGCTTCAGGATCAGCAGTAATCGCCTCAAGAACTTTCATCTCGGCGTTGCCACCCAGCTGAATATCGGTACCACGGCCCGCCATGTTAGTCGCGATTGTCACCGCGCCCAACTTGCCTGCATCACCGATAATCTGCGCTTCTTGCTCGTGCTGACGCGCGTTCAAAACATTGTGCGTGATACCCGCATCGTTCAGCATTTGGCTGAACATCTCGGACTTTTCGATAGACGTTGTGCCAACCAGAACAGGCTGTTCGTTTTTGTGGGCTGCTTTGATCTCGTCAATCATCGCTTCGTATTTTTCACGGCCAGTGCGGAACACTTGGTCGTCTTCGTCGACACGATGGATGTCACGGTTTGTTGGTACTTCGATCACACCAAGGCCGTAAATTTGCATGAACTCGTCCGCCTCGGTCGAGGCCGTACCAGTCATGCCCGCCAATTTGGAATACAGGCGGAAATAGTTTTGGTAGGTCACAGACGCCAGCGTCGTGTTTTCCGGCATGATTTTCACGCCTTCTTTGGCTTCAATCGCCTGATGCAAACCTTCACCCAAACGACGGCCCGACATCATCCGACCCGTGAATTCATCAATCAGCATCACTTCGCCGTCGCGCACGATGTAATCTTTGTCTTTGGTGAACAGCTTGTGCGCGCGCAAGCCTTGGTTAACGTGGTGCACAATCGACGTGGATTCTGGATCGTACAGGTTTTGACCTTCTTCCAACAAATCACGGGCGCGCAATTGTTCCTCAAGGAATTCGTTACCCTCATCCGTGAATGTCACGTTGCGGGTTTTTTCGTCCAACTCAAAATGATCGTCCTGAACAAACGGGATCAAACCATCAATGACTTGATACATTTCCGAGCGATCCTCGGCCGGACCAGAGATCACCAAAGGTGTCCGCGCCTCATCAATCAGGATCGAATCGACCTCATCCACAATCGCGAAGTTATGTTTCTTTTGGAAAATCTGGGACAGTTCTGCTTTCATGTTGTCGCGCAGGTAATCAAAGCCCAACTCGTTGTTCGTCGCGTAAGTTACGTCACAATCATAAGCGGCGCGCTTGGCGTCTTCGTCCATGTTGGCAACAACAAAACCCGTGGTCAGACCCAAGGCGCTAAACACGTTGGCCATCCATTCGGCGTCACGCTGCACAAGATATTCGTTGACTGTCACGACGTGCACACCGTCGCCTGTCAGAGCATTCAGATAGGCAGGGAAAGTCGCAACCAGCGTTTTACCTTCGCCTGTTTTCATCTCGGCGACGTTGCCATTGTGCAGGAAAATCCCGCCCATCAACTGAACGTCGAAAGCACGCAGACCCAGCGCACGGCGGGCAGCCTCGCGGCAGTTTGCGAATGCTTCGGGCAGCAGGTCATCAAGGCTTTCGCCGCCCATTGCGCGTTTGGCAAATTCTTCGGTCTTGTCTTTCAGACCTTCATCGCTCAATTTCTCGAACTCTGGCTCCAGCGCGTTGATCTTTTCAACCAGCGGGCGCACCGCTTTGACCTTGCGATCATTAGGTGTGCCAAAGACCTTTTTGGCGAGTGTTTTGATACCGAGCATGCGATCTCCAGCCGATGGTTTATTATGTTTGCCAGCAAGTGGCCTGTCCGCTCTTGCCCGACTGGTACGCAGCCCATAGATAGTACGTCAGAAACGTACCAAGCGGCGCCCATAGGGCGATGTAAGGGTCGCGTGAAACAGTGTCAATGTTACGCACAGCCGTGACCTTATTCATAGGATCAAACGATGCAAAAAACTCTCAGCTTTATCGCCGCTCTTGGGCTTGCCGTCACCCTTGCAATCCCCGCCAAAGCACAGGACGCCAGCACAGTGGTTGCTACAGTGAATGGCACCGACATCACGATTGGTCACATGATCGTGGCGCGCGCATCTTTGCCACAGCAATACCAACAACTGCCGGACGAGGTGTTGTTCACTGGCATTTTGGACCAGTTGATCCAGCAAACAGTTCTGGCCGACAGCTACGAGGGCGATTTGCCTGCACGTGTGTCCCTGTCTATCGAAAACGAAACCCGGTCTTTGGTCGCAGGCGAACGGTTGGACAAAGCACTGGCCGCATCAATCACACCCGAAATTGTGCAGCAGGCGTATGATGAACGCTATGCAGATGTAAAAGCCGAAACAGAATTCAATGCGTCGCATATTCTTGTCGAAACCGAAGAAGAAGCATTGGCTTTGGTCGCAGCCCTTGAAGCTGGTGAAGAATTCGCAGCCCTCGCGCGCGAAAAGTCCACCGGCCCGTCTGGCCCCGGCGGCGGTTCATTGGGTTGGTTCGGCAAGGGCGCGATGGTTCCAGCATTCGAAGCTGCAGTGCTTGAGCTAGAAACAGGTGCCGTATCTGCGCCGGTTAAAACGCAATTTGGCTGGCACGTCGTCAAGCTGAACGAAACCCGCGAAGCGGCATTGCCAACACTGGACGAAGTCCGCGGCGAATTGGTGCAAGAAATCCAGGAAACCGTTGCGGCCGTCACAATTGAGGCCGTGATGGCAGGTGCCACCGTCGAAAAGGGGGACAATGCAGGTATTGATCCTGCGATCCTCAAAAACCTCGACCTGGTAGAGTAAGCACAATGGGAAGCACGCCAGCCCGCTCACCGCTTGCCCCTGCGGGCTTTCCTGACTTGCCACCGGTGCAGGGCGTTACCTTTGCAACGGTTGAAGCGGGTGTGCGCTATTCAGGGCGCACCGATGTTATGCTTGCGAAACTGACGGCAGGCACGACAATCGCTGGCGTGTTCACCAAATCCACGACGCGCGCCGCCCCTGTTCTGGATTGTCAGACCAAGCTGGGCAGTGACCCTTCCACACCCGCAGCGATCCTTGTGAATTCGGGCAACGCCAACGCATTTACTGGTCGAAATGGCCAAGAATCTGTCGATGCAATTACCGCTGCTGTGGCATCGATCTGCGATGTGCCACAGAACCGCGTGTTCACTTCCTCCACTGGCGTCATTGGCGAACCACTGCCGCACGACCGCGTCACCGCGCAATTGGATGTGCTGAACGCAACACAATCGGCTGATACCGTCGAAAACGCCGCTGCGGCGATCATGACAACAGACACCTACGCCAAAGGCGCCCATCAGCGCATCGTGATTGATGGCAAAGCGGTGAACATCGTTGGCATCGCCAAAGGCTCCGGCATGATCGCGCCAGATATGGCGACGATGTTGGTCTATATCTTTACCGACGCAGTGTTTGACCAAGGCGCTCTGCAAGCTCTGGTCTCTGACCTGTCAGACAAGACATTCAATTGCATCACCGTGGATAGCGACACATCGACCTCAAAAAAGATTTTTACATGCACGGCATAGTCTGTGGCGATGCTACTAAGCTACAAAGTTTCAAACCTCAAGTAGTGATCACGAATACTGGTGAAATAGAGCACGGCACTTATCATTATAAAAGCAATTACGGGCCTTATTCTTATACTTTCACAGCTAGTAGTAATGGAGCTGATGCACTGCTCACGAGGGAAACAACCTCTAAAAAGGGTTCAACTAAGGACACCTGTATTGTTAAAGAGCTTAAAGATTTACCCCCAGTACTCGCTCGATATGTAAAAACCGATAAGCTGGTACAAGGCGACCCAAAAACTGAGCAAGTACTAAAAAATCTAGCGCTAATTTCTGGTATGCCGGTCAATAAATAATCGTTTGCTATCACCAGTTCTGTTTATCTCGCCAACGGTAATATCGCACCATTGGCGGGAGAAACCACGGCTTTCCTGTATAGAGCGGACGTGTTTCAAACTTCAAATCATTAAACGCAGTATTTCCTTCTTTAAGTCCAAGTACCTGCTGCCCCAT
>CALDZS010000040.1 GCA_937944065.1 uncultured Amylibacter sp.
TGATCATCCGATCTTAACGCCAATCGACGAATTAGTTAACGAAATACCATGCTTGAGCGCGTAAAAGTTACCCTTTGACATCTTGCAAGGTCACAATATCTCACCTATATAAAAGCTTGCTCAAGTCAGAGCGTATTGGGAAACGGGTTTAGTGCCGCTTACGGGCTGACCCAAATATCGCCGAAAAGGAAACAAACATGGCTAAAGTTATTGGTATTGACCTAGGAACGACCAACTCCTGTGTTGCGATCATGGATGGATCACAACCAAAAGTAGTCGAAAACGCCGAAGGCGCGCGCACCACCCCATCAATCGTAGGCTTCACAGATGATGAACGCTTGGTTGGTCAGGCTGCGAAACGTCAAGCGGTTACAAACCCTGAAAACACACTGTTTGCGGTAAAACGCTTGATCGGACGTTCAGTCAACGATCCAGTTGTGAAAAAAGACCAAAAGAACCTACCGTACAACATCGTTGATGGCGGAAATGGCGACGCATGGGTCGAAGTGAAAGGTGAAAAATATTCACCATCACAAGTATCCGCGTTCATTTTGGGTAAAATGAAAGAAACCGCCGAAAGCTATTTGGGCGAAGAAGTGACACAGGCCGTTATCACGGTTCCTGCATACTTTAACGATGCCCAGCGCCAAGCAACTAAAGATGCTGGTAAAATCGCTGGCCTAGAAGTTCTACGTATCATCAACGAACCAACTGCGGCCGCACTTGCTTATGGCTTGGACAAAGCGGGCAGCAAAACCATCGCTGTTTATGACCTTGGTGGCGGTACGTTCGACGTATCAGTTCTAGAAATCGACGATGGCCTATTCGAAGTGAAATCAACAAACGGCGATACTGCGCTGGGTGGTGAAGATTTCGACATGCGCATCGTGAATTATTTGGCTGACGAGTTCAAAAAAGAGAACGGTGTTGATCTGCGCAAAGACAAGGTTGCTTTGCAGCGTTTGAAAGAAGCAGCCGAGAAAGCGAAGATCGAACTGTCTTCAAGCACACAGACAGAGATTAACCAACCGTTCATCACAATGGACGCGAAATCTGGTCAACCTCTGCACCTTGTTCTGAAACTGACACGCGCAAAACTAGAAAGCCTTGTTGGCGATCTGATTGTTAAATCAATGAAGCCTTGCTTGGCCGCGATCAAAGACGCTGGCGTATCCAAGGGCGACATTGACGAGATCGTTTTGGTTGGCGGTATGACACGTATGCCGATGGTTATTGCTGAAGTGACGAAGTTCTTTGGTAAAGAGCCGAACAAAGGTGTGAACCCTGACGAAGTGGTTGCTATGGGTGCCGCCATTCAGGCTGGTGTTCTGCAAGGTGACGTCAAAGACGTCGTTCTGCTGGATGTCACTCCATTGTCACTGGGTATCGAAACATTGGGCGGTGTTTTCACGCGCTTGATCGATCGCAACACAACGATCCCAACAAAGAAATCGCAAGTTTTCTCGACAGCCGAAGATAACCAAAACGCTGTGACCATCCGCGTGTTCCAAGGTGAACGCGAAATGGCCGCAGACAACAAGATCCTTGGCCAGTTCAACCTAGAAGACATTCCACCAGCCCCGCGCGGCCTACCGCAAATCGAGGTGACATTTGATATCGATGCCAACGGTATCGTATCAGTGGGTGCGATGGATAAAGGTACCAACAAAGAGCATAAGATCACGATCCAAGCCTCTGGCGGCCTGTCAGATGACGAGATCGAGCAAATGGTTCACGATGCTGAAGAGAATGCTGAAGCCGATAAAGAAAAGCGCGAGCTGATCGAGGCGAAAAACAGCGGCGAGAGCTTGATGCATGCAACAGAGAAATCTTTGGAAGAGCATTCTGACAAAGTTGATCCAAGCACTGTTGAAGTGATCGAAATGGCGATGGCCAACTTGAAGGACGCTTTGGAAACCGAAGATGCGGGCAAGATCAAAGCCCAAATCCAGGACCTGTCCGAAGCGTCTATGAAACTGGGCGAAGCGATATACAAAGCCGCATCTGAAGAGGGTGATGACGAACCATCAGCCGTAGATGATGATATCGTAGACGCTGATTTCGAAGATCTTGGCAAAGACGACCGTTGAAACCAGAAACAAACGTAACCAATTAGGGGTAAAGCCGCTCTGGCTTTGCCCCATTGGGCTACGGTGGAGACAACAACATGTCAAAACGCGATTATTATGAAACTTTAGGCGTTGCCAAAGGTGCGTCCGAAGCTGAGATCAAAAAGGCCTATCGCAAAAAAGCGATGGAGCTGCATCCAGACCGTAATCAAGACAACCCAGAGGCTGAAGGCCAGTTCAAAGAAGCCAACGAAGCTTACGACGTTCTTAAAAACGCCGACAAGAAAGCCGCCTATGACCAATATGGTCACGCTGCGTTCGAAGGTGGAATGGGCAATGGTGGCGGCGGGTTCCGTGGCCACGGCGATTTTGGTTCGGCCTTCTCTGATGTATTCGATGACCTATTCGGCAATTTCGCTGGCGGACGCGGCGGCGCGGCGCGGGCATCGCGTGGATCAGACCTGCGCTATAACCTCGAAGTAACGTTAGAAGAAGCGTTCTCGGGTAAACAAGAAACTATCAACGTCAAAGGCTCGGTCAATTGTGACAGCTGCACTGGCACGGGCGCGGCAGGTGGGTCAGAACCCGCAACTTGCCCAACCTGTTCGGGTATGGGCAAGGTTCGCGCACAGCAAGGTTTCTTTACTGTTGAACGGGCATGCCCAACTTGTAATGGACGTGGCCAGGTTGTCACGAACCCATGCAAATCATGCGCAGGCTCCGGACAAACTGTCAAAGAACGCAGCCTTAGCGTCAACATTCCTGCAGGCGTAGAAACTGGCACGCGCATTCGTCTGTCCGGCGAAGGCGAGGCTGGAATGCG
>CALDZS010000041.1 GCA_937944065.1 uncultured Amylibacter sp.
GTCAGTTCATGCCGTCGAAGGCGACGCGAATATGACAGGTGCGTTGGATGCGGCGTGGCGTGGGTCGACAGGTTTGAAACCTGTGACCAGCGAAACCCGTGATCTGTTTGAACGTCCGTTGTTGGAAGACGAATTGTCGAAGTACGAAGCTGTGATAATCGATCCGCCGCGTGCAGGTGCGCAAGTGCAGTGTCGCGAAATCGCCGCATCCAAAGTTCGCAAGGTTGCCTTCGTATCATGTAATCCAGGTACATTCACCCGCGATGCCAAGATATTGGTCAAAGGTGGATTTACCCTAGATTGGGTGCAAGTGGTCGATCAGTTCCGCTGGTCACCACATATCGAATTGGTCGCAAAGTTCAGCCGTTAGGCCCGCTTGCTGTCCACAGTCGCGATGCCCAAAACATCCAGTACCTTCGCCTCGATCTGCGGGGCGTCCATTCCTGCGGTTACATACATCGCGTCGGGCGTGTCTTGGTCAATAAATGTGTCTGGGAAAGTCATCGAGCGGATTTTCAATCCGTGATCCAACGCGCCTTCGTCTGACAGCAATTGCATAACATGACTTCCGAATCCGCCGACTGCGCCCTCTTCGATTGTAATCAATGCCTCGTGGTTGGTGGCCAAGTCTAGGATCATCTCGCGATCCAGTGGTTTAGCAAAACGTGCATCGGCGATGGTTATATCCAACCCCTTGGCCGCCAAAGCTTCTGCTGCTTTCTCACATTCTGACAGGCGCGCACCAAACGATAGCAATGCCACGCGGCTGCCTTGTTTGACGACGCGACCTTTGCCAATTTCCAAAACGGTACCCGTGTCAGGCAATTCGCATCCTATTCCTGCGCCGCGCGGAAAGCGGAATGCTGAGGGGCGGTCATTGATCGATAATGCGGTCGCGACCATGTCCACCAGTTCAGCTTCGTCCGATGCGGCCATGACGACGAAATCTGGCAAGTTCGCCAAAAACGCAATATCAAAACTACCGGCATGAGTTGCACCATCGGCACCAACCAAACCTGCCCGGTCAATTGCAAACCGTACGGGCAAGCGTTGGATAGCCACGTCATGAACAACTTGATCGTATCCACGTTGCAAGAATGTGGAATAGAGCGCGCAAACTGGTTTCATACCGCCAGCGGCCAATCCAGCGCAAAATGTCACCGCGTGTTGTTCTGCAATACCAACGTCGAAACATCGAGATGGGAATTTCTTGGCAAACAGATCCAGCCCTGTCCCGTCTGGCATGGCAGCGGTGACCGCGACGATTTTCGGATCACTCTCTGCCTGTTTGATCAGGCTTTCGGCAAATACTTTGGTATAACTAGGCGCATTGGACGCTGATTTTTTCTGTTTTCCAGATACCACATCAAATTTGGCAACGCCGTGGTATTTGTCATCCGAAGCTTCAGCTGGGGCATAGCCTTTGCCCTTTTCGGTAATCGCGTGGATTAGGATCGGGCCAGTTGCGCGTGCTTTGACTGTGCGCAATACATTCAGCAATTGTTCCATATCATGGCCGTCAATCGGACCCACATACGAAAACCCAAGCTGTTCAAACAGGGTGCCGCCCACTGTCATATGTTTCAGCATATCGCGCGCGCGTTTTGCACCATCTTGGAACGGTGGTGGCAGCATCGATACCGCACCTTTGGCGGCGGCCTTCAACTCTTGGAACGGTTCGCCCGCGTAAAGACGAGAAAGGTATGTCGACATCGCCCCCACGGGTGGCGCGATAGACATCTCGTTATCGTTCAAAACAACAATCATCCGTTTGCCCAGATGACCGGCATTGTTCATAGCTTCGTAGGCCATACCCGCAGACAATGCACCGTCACCGATGACTGCGATGGCATCGCCTAGTCCATGTTCCGGTGCACCACCCAAGTCACGGGCAACCGCAAACCCAAGGGCGGCGGAAATAGATGTTGAGCTGTGTGCGGCACCAAACGGGTCATAGACGCTTTCAGATCGTTTTGTAAATCCAGACAGACCGCCTGGTTGGCGCAAAGTACGGATGCGATCACGTCGGCCCGTTAAGATTTTGTGAGGATAGCATTGGTGACTAACGTCCCAGATGATGCGATCTTTGGGCGCATCGAACACTGCATGCAACGCGACGGTCAATTCAACCACACCCAAACCAGCGCCTAGATGCCCGCCTGTTTCTGACACCGCTGAAATAGTTTCCGCACGCAGTTCTGTCGCCAGCTTGATCAATTGCGCATCTGTCAGGGATTTCATATCCTCTGGCGAGGAAATCCGATCGAGGATATCAGTCTTTGGACGCTGTGTCATAATGGTTAACCTTTTGTCGCAACACCAGTATCACAGGTTTCGCGATAGAACAAAATGGGCGACGTGTCGCAGGGCGTCCGCCGACGCGCCATATGGTTTCAACGCTTCATTTGCTTCTTCGATCAAGCCAGCCGCGCGATCTTTTGCACCGTCCAACCCTAACAGTGAAACAAAGGTGGCTTTGCCCGCTTTTTCGTCTTTGTTTAGGCGTTTACCAGCGGTTTTCGCATCACCTTCGACATCCAAAATGTCATCAGTGATTTGAAAGGCTTGCCCCAGCGCCTGTGAATAATCCTCTAACGGTCCAGTATATTGCTTGCCCAGGACCGCGCCAGACGTGGCAGACCATTCGATCAGCGCGCCAGTCTTGTTGCGCTGCATGTTTGAAATCTTATCAAGTGTTAAAGATACTGCGGACTTCTCAGCCGCGATATCTTCGGCTTGCCCAAGAACCATTCCGTGTGCGCCAGAAGCCTTGGCCATCGACGTTACAAGTGCAACCCGCACATCGGCAGTGGTTGGGGTGGCAACCAGTTGCTCGTAAGCCAAACTTTGCAACGCATCTCCGACCAGAACTGCAGTGGCTTCGTCCCATTTCACATGCACTGTCGGCTGGCCGCGGCGCATATCATCGTCGTCCATACATGGCAGATCATCGTGCACCAAAGAATAGGCGTGCATTGCTTCGATCGCAGTGGCGGCAAAGACAGATTTACGCATATCAACACCGAACATGCGTGCACTTTCGATCACAAGATAGGCGCGTAAACGCTTGCCACCGTTTAGCACCGCGTGGCGCATTGGATCGGCCAAAATATTTGATTTGTCGGGCAGCACCCGCGACAACGCCTGTTCCACTGCGTGGGCGTTTTCCTGCAACCGTTGTTTGAACTCTTCGCTCATTGTGCGATCAACCGCCGCTCGGTTCTAAACCCGCAGGTTTGCCGTCGGCACCAAACGTAATTTGTGCAACTTTTTCTTCGGCTTCTTTCAGCTTTGCCTCGCAATGCGCTTTTAGGGCAGCGCCGCGTTCATAAAGGTTAATAGATGCGTCCAAGGCAACTTGACTGCCTTCTAGGCTGGTTACCAATGTTTCAAGCTCTGACATAGCTTCTTCAAAGCTCATCTCTGCGACTGGTTTTTCTGACATTAACTATACTCCATCAGGGTTGCCACATGGGCGGCCACAGACCGCGCAAGAGCGTGTAAATCATATCCACCTTCCAGAGTCGAGACGACGCGGCCATCACAAGCTTCATTCGCAAAATCGCAAAGTAGCTTTGTTGCTTGGGCGAATGTTTCGGTTTCAAAGTTCAATCCAGCCAAAGGATCCGCCTTATGCGCATCAAACCCTGCTGATATAATCAGCAAATCGGGTTTGTGTGCGGTTAAGGCAGGTAATATCTGATTGTTCAGTGCATTGATTAATGCATCACCGGCTGCGCCTTCGTTCAACGGAATGTTCATCACATTTCCATGGGCACCCGTTTCATGCGCGTAACCCGTTCCTGGATACAGCGGCATTTGATGAGTAGAGGCGAAAAAGATGCGGTCGTCGTCCCAAACCAAATCTTGGGTTCCGTTGCCGTGATGCACATCAAAATCAACTATGGCGACCCGTGATATATCATGATGATCTAGCGCATATTTTGCACCAATGGCTGCTGTACCGAATAAGCAAAAACCCATCGCAGTTTCTTTTTCAGCGTGATGACCCGGTGGCCGCATCGCCAAAAACGCATTTTTGGCTTCGCCAGACACCACCAAATCAACCGCTTGGCAAATTCCACCAACGCCGCGCAAGGCCGCGTTCAAACTGCCTGGAGACATATACGTATCAGGATCCAGGGCAACCGTACCCGCGTTTGGAACACTGGCTGCTATTTTGTCATAATACCGTGCAGGATGTGCCAAGCTGACTTGCGCCTTGGTCCCAACAGCGGCGTCCAAGCGTGACAGATCTGCAAACTGGTTGTCCGCTAGGGCATCGTTAATCGCGGTCAACCGCGCAACTTGTTCGGCATGTCCTGTCGGGGTCAGATGGCTTAACCCATCTGCATGCGTTATCAATGCAGTTACCATATTAGTCAGGCGCCAACATATAACCCGCACCACGCACTGTTTGCAGATAGCGCGGTGTTTTCGGATCATTTTCTAACTTGCGACGCAACCGAGTGATTTGTACGTCCACAGCACGTTCTTGGCTTTGCACGCCGTTTTTGGCCAAATCCTCGACCAACTTCATGCGGCTGACCGCACTGTTAGGCTGGGCGGAAAATATGCGCATCAACGCCCCTTCGGTGGCGGTCAAACGCACCATATCTTCCCCGTGCCACAACTCTCCGCGTGTAATGTCATATCGGATTGATCCCATATGCAAAGTCTTTGGCGGCTCATCAGGTGTTTCACCCACAGGGACGCGCCTTAGTATTGCATTAATCCGCAACACCAGTTCCTTGGGTTCGAACGGTTTAGTCATGTAGTCGTCCGCGCCCGCTTCTAATCCCATAATCCGGTGTTCAGTCTCGCCCTTGGCGGTAAGTAACAAAATTGGAGTCGTCAGCGTTTTACGCAAATCTCGGGTCAGGCTGACACCGTCTTCGCCCGGCATCATCACATCCAGAACGATCAGGTCGAATTCCAATCCAGCCAGCAATCGCCGCGCATGGGCTGCATCGCGGGCAGCGCTGACCCAATAGCCATGGCGCGCAAGGAATTTCTGTAGCAGGCCGCGTATGCGTTCGTCATCATCGACGATCAGAATATGTGCATCTGGTTGGTTCATAATTTACCTTGTAACCTATCAATTGATTTACGCATATCCGCATCGACCATATTTTCCAAGACAGACCGAAATCCGCGTACGGCATCTGGACCCGCGGCTTTAAACGCCTCTCTCATGCGCAACCTTTGTGCGCCCGACAGTTCAGATTCCAATACTTGGCCCTCATCAGTTAAAAACAAGTTTCGCTGTCTGCGATCCACTTTGCCCACCCGACTGTCGACCAATCCATCATCGACCAACTGCCGCAGCACGCGGTTCAATGATTGCTTGGTCACGCCAAGAATGGCCAAAAGATTGTTCACTGTTATGCCCGGTTGGCGATTAATAAAATGTACTGCACGATGATGCGCGCGCCCATATGTGTAGTTCTGCAAAATGCGGTCTGGATCAGAGGTGAACCCTTTGTATGCAAAGAACATCAGCTCTATCCCGTGTAACAGATTGTCGTCTGTCAGAAACAATAGGTCATCGCCATGTCCCACGCTTGGTCTTGGTCGCTCTTGCATAATGTCACCTCGTTTGAATCATTTTATGTCAGCATTGTTGACATTACAAGAATCGAATGTTAGCAAATCGTAAGTTTTGAGCAATATTATGTCCGTATCGGCCATATTTGTGAAATTTTAAACCCAATGCGAAGAGGAGACCATAATGGCAAATGCATATGATGATCGTGACGGAAAAATCTGGTTCGACGGAAAAATGGTCGAATGGCGCGATGCTAATGTCCACCTTTTAACTCATGCGATGCACTATGCCAGTTCTGTCTTTGAAGGCGAACGCGCCTATGGCGGCAAGATCTTCAAAAGCCGCGAACATTCCGAACGCTTGATCGCGTCCGGTAACTATATCGATGTACCAGTTCCATATACTGTCGACGAGATTGAAGCCGCGAAATATGAAGTGATCCAAGCCAACGGCCTGACCGACGCCTACGTGCGCGCATTGGTTTGGCGTGGATCAGGCACTGATATGGGTGTTGCCAGCCAAGCCAACCCTGTCAGAATGGCTGTGGCCGCGTGGGAGTGGGGTGCCTACTATGGCGACGCAAAAATGAAGGGTGCCAAGTTGGACATTTCCAAATGGAAACGCCCGTCGCCTGAAACGATTCCATGTTTTGCAAAAGCATCGGGTCTGTACATGATCTGTACCATGGCCAAACATCAGGCAGAGGCGAAAGGATGTTCGGACGCTATGATGTTCGATTATCGTGGATATGTAGCCGAAGCCACTGGCGCTAACATGTTCTTTGTTAAAGATGGCGAGGTGCACACACCCGATCCTGATTGCTTCTTGAACGGCCTAACCCGTCAAACTGTACTGGGTATGCTAAAAGAAAAAGGCATCAAAACTCATGTGCGTCACATCATGCCAGAAGAGTTGGAAGGCTTCGAGCAGTGCTGGCTGACTGGCACAGCGGCAGAAGTAACACCCGTTGCACAAATCGGTGATTATAATTTCGAAGTGGGTGCGATGGCACGCGACATTTCAGAAAGCTATGAAAAGCTGGTGCGTTCTTAAGGTCACATGCACAAATATTGATCATATTTTGTTGCCATACCCCTTATTTTGCTGAATAGTTCGCAGCATGTAACTTAAAAGGGATACAAGTATGGAACAAATTCTTATGCAAGCAATCGGTGGTGCCGCTGGTGGTGCCGCTGGTGGTAAAGTCTCATCTGGCAACAGCATGGGCAACATTGGTAACCTAATCGCAGGTGCTGCTGGTGGTATTGGTGGTGGTTCAATCCTGACCTCTATCCTAGGAATGGGCGGCGCCGAAGGTATCGGCGCCATGGCCAGCAGCTTGGTCGGCGGCGGCGTAACTGGCATGATTGTGCAAGTGGTTGTTGGCATGATCGTAAAGAAAATGCGCGGTTAATCCGTACACAATTCAAGTAAGAAAGCGTCCCATTTGGGGCGCTTTTTTTTGGCATAAACGCGCCAACCCACTCTCACAAGCATTCTTGCGACTCTATGAAAGGCCTGTTAATGGTGCGGCTACCTTAGCACCAAGGCACGGTGCGCAATGCGGTGGATAAGATTCTGACCAAAGACCTCAAAACAGCTAACGCTGCGAACAACGATAACGTCCCAGACATGACGCTGCTCGACCTTGTTTTAAACTCGCTGAACGATGACAAAGCGGAAGATATCATTTCCATTGACCTGAGTGGTAAGTCAACCATCGCAGATCACATGGTTGTTGCCTCTGGCCGGTCATCACGACAAGTCGCTGCAATATGTGAAAAACTGCACCAGCGGATCAAAGACACCTTCGGATATTTGGCCAAACTTGAAGGCAAAGCCGAAGGCGATTGGGTCTTGGTGGATGCGGGCGACGTGATCGTCCATGTGTTCCGTCCCGAGGTTCGCGAATTCTACCAGCTGGAAAAAATGTGGCTTAGTGACATGCCCGAAGCCAAACCTAGCGACGCCTAATGCGTGTCCATCTGTGTGTCGTCGGGCGCCTACGCCAGCGTGCAGAGCGCGACTTGATCACAGATTATCTGGAACGGTTCGATAAATCAGGCCGCGCCTTGGGACTGGGTCCCGTTAAAGTCCACGAAGTTGAAGCAAAGAAAAGTGGGATGGCCGAAGAGGCCGTTCTTTTAAGGCGTGCGATCCCACAAGGATCGCTGCTTTTAACGCTAGATGAACGTGGGCAGGTGATGACTAGTCCACAATTTGCAGACAAGCTTGGCGATTGGCGTGACCAAGGGCGCGGCGATCTGGCTATTGTAATTGGTGGTGCAGACGGGATTGACCCAGCTTTGCGCGCCGAGGCTGATTTTAGCCTGAGTTTTGGCAAAATGGTCTGGCCACATATGTTGGTGCGTGTCATGATTGCCGAACAATTATACCGCGCCGCAAACATCCTATCAGGCGGCCCCTATCACCGCGTTTAAGAATGGAATGAACATGTCAAAAACACTAGAAGAATTTGTCGAAGTCTTGGATGCAAAGGCCAAAGGCAGCATTCAAGGTACTGCAAAGATCGTTGTAGATGAAGACACGTTCATTCTGCTGACAGAAGACGGCGCGCACATCAGCGACGGCACAACCGAGGTCGATGTCACCTTAAGCGCATCGCGCGAAGTGTTCGAAGACATTATGGCTGGCGATCAAAATCCCACCATGGCCTTTATGTCGGGCAAGTTGAAAGTGGATGGGTCCAGCACGCGCGCCCTAAAGGTCAGCGAAATCTTAACGCAATAGCCGCGTTGATCTGATGGGGCAGACGAACTAGAACCGCGTTAACCAAAGGATATACCCATGCCAAAAATCAAACCTGTCATCTTATGCATTCTTGACGGTTGGGGGCTGAGTGATGTTGTTGATGGCAATGCAGTAGCCCAGGCAAATACCCCTTGTTTTGACGATCTTATTTCGAACCATCCCAGTTCAACATTGATCACCCATGGCCATGATGTCGGATTGCCTGCTGGCCAGATGGGGAATTCTGAGGTCGGGCACATGAATATCGGTGCGGGTCGCGTGGTCGAGATGGGTTTGCGCAGAATCGAAGCAGCGATTGAAAACGGCACTTATGCTGACATGGACGCGATGCAACGTTTTGTCACCACGATGAAATCATCTGGCGGAACCGCGCATCTGTGTGGATTGCTATCCGATGGCGGGGTTCACAGTCACCTCGATCATATGATCGCAACGGTAAATATATTAACTGATGCGGGCATTCCGATCCAACTGCATCTGTTCGGGGATGGGCGCGACGTAGCGCCAAAGTCCGCGCAATTCTATTTGAAACACATGCAAGAAAGCATTCCCAATTCCGTTTCGATCGCGACCGTAACAGGCCGTTATTATGCGCTGGACAGGGATAATCGTTGGGAACGGGTTCAAACGGCCTTCGCAGCAATGATGCACGGCGAGGGTACCCACGCAGCCACCGCCAAAACAGCCATAAATGCCGCCTATGCCGCGGACCAAACCGATGAATTCATTCCCGCGACCGTGATCAACAACTACGCGGGCATGGCTGATGGTGATGGATTGCTATTCCTAAACTTTCGCGCAGACCGCGCGCGCGAAATCCTGTCTGCCCTATGTGATCCAGCATTTGATGCGTTCGAAACTGGTACACGCGCCGATTTTGCCATCCGGACAGGCATGGCAGAATATTCTGATCAGCATAACACCTATATGGACACGATATTCCCTAGCGTCGAAATCAAAAATACCTTGGGCGAGTGGGTTGCGGCCAAGGGGCTAAAACAATTTCGCATCGCCGAGACCGAAAAATATCCGCACGTCACGTTCTTTATGAACGGCGGGGTAGAGGTTCCTGCAGTTGATGAAATTCGGTACTTGGCACCCAGCCCAAAGGTTGCGACCTATGATCTGAAACCTGAAATGTCGTGCGGCGAGGTGACCGATCATTTGGTCGAGGCTATCCAATCAGACACATACGACCTAATCATCGTGAATTACGCGAATCCAGACATGGTCGGTCATACTGGCGATCTGAGCGCCGCTATTGCTGCATGCGAAGCTGTGGATGCGGGTTTGACACAAGTCGTTGATGCGGTGACTGCTGCGGGTGGCGCGATGATTATTTGCGCCGACCACGGGAATTGTGAAACCATGATTGATCCTAAAACTGGTGGCCCGCATACAGCACACACTACCAATCCAGTGCCTATCGCAATGATTGGTGCCCCTGATGGCGTGCGTTTGCGCGATGGTGGGCGATTGGCTGATTTGGCACCCAGTTTGTTACAACTGATGGGTTTGGAACAACCTGTAGAAATGACGGGCGAAAGCCTTATAATTACCTGATGCGTAAAATCTTGTTCCATACCCTGATCCTTGTCGCGACCTTGGCAATTTCACCAACACGCGCAGATGAAGCGTCAACGCAGATGGCACGCGATGCATCCAGCGCGCTAAAGGCCGCGTCAATTCAATTGCAAAAGGCTGAAGGATCAAAGGATCGCATCAAAGCGTTGACCAAAGCCATCCGCGCATTTGAAAATGGTCTGCTGTCGATGCGTGAAGGATTGCGCGCCGCAGCGATCCGCGAACGCGTAATCAAACTGGAATTCGAAAATCGCAGTGAACAGATCAGCCAATTGCTGGGTGTTTTGCTAACTCTTGAACGCGCGACAACACCGATGTTGTTGATCCATCCCGAAGGCGCAGTGGGAACGGCCAGATCGGGCATGATGGTATCCGAAGTAACCCCCGGACTTCAGCTGGAGGCAGAAGCATTGCGGGCGCAATTGCTAGAACTGGAAGCCATCAGAGGTATGCAACGCGTTGCCGAAGTTGACCTGCAGCTTAGCCTGGCTGGTGTCCAAAACGCTCGTGTTGCATTATCGCAGGCGGTCTCTGATCGCACGGATTTGCCCAAACGGTTCGCTGAAGATCCTATTCGCGTACAAATCCTTGCAGATAATAGCGATACCTTGGATTTCTTTGCCGATGCGCTGTCGAAGATCAGTTTTGAAGATTTGGATGTGAAACCTATACCCTTTGATTTGCAAAAATCGCAGCTACCTTTACCCACGCAGGGCACCTTGCTGCGTAACTTCAACGAGGCCGACGCCGCAGGTTTGCGAAGACCCGGTATATTGCTGGCAACGCCCGCCCTGTCGCTGGTGACAGCCCCGATTGCATCAACCATCCGTTATTCAGGCCCCTTTCTTGATTACGGAAATGTTATTATCCTAGAACCCGATACGGACTATCTTATAGTTCTAGCGGGCATGAGTTTAGTCTATGGTAAAGTCGGCGAGGTGATCCAAAAGGGTGATCCTGTGGGCTTATTAGGCGGAAAAGCGGCAAAAGTTGGTGATTTTTTAGTGAGTGGTCAACAAGGTGGTGGAACTCTTGCGCAAGAAACGCTCTATATAGAAGTTAGAAAAAACGGAACGCCAACGAATCCACTTGATTGGTTCGATCTGGCACAAAATTAGGATTTGCGATGAACAAGCTATTTATGGCCGCACTAGGTGGCACAATTGCAGGTGTGATGATGACCTCGCAATTCACTGGGCCACTAATCGCACAGGAAACTGCCAAGGTGAAATCAACCTATGAACAGCTTGACCTGTTCGGAGATATTTTTGAACGTATCCGTTCTGCGTATGTCGAAGATGTTGACGAGGGTCAGTTGATCGAAAGCGCGATCAACGGAATGCTGACCTCACTGGATCCGCATTCTAGTTATATGCCACCAAGCGATTTTGATTCTATGCAGGTTCAAACCCGCGGCGAGTTTGGTGGTTTGGGCATCGAAGTGACCCAAGAAAACGGATTTGTAAAAGTTGTGTCACCCATCGATGACACACCTGCAGCTAACGCGGGGGTTATGGCCGGTGATTTCATCACCAAGGTTGATGGCGATAACACGCTGGGCCTGACACTGGACGAAGCTGTCGAAAAGATGCGCGGACCAGTCGGATCAGAGATTATTATAACCATCGCACGCGAAGGCGTGGACGAGCCGTTTGATGTTTCAATCATCCGCGACACGATCAAAATCAAGGCCGTACGAGCGCGCAACGAAGGCAACACAGTTGTCTTGCGCGTGTCTTCGTTCACCGATCAAACCTATGTCAATTTGCAAGATAGTATCGCGAAGCGCATTGAAGAATTGGGCGGCGAGGAAAATGTCACTGGCTTTGTGATCGATCTGCGCAACAATCCAGGTGGTTTGTTAAAGCAAGCGATCTTGGTGTCTGACGCATTCCTGGATAAAGGCGAGATCGTATCAACCCGTGGACGTGACACGCGCGACAGCGAGCGGTTCAATGCTACACAAGGTGATTTGACCAATGGCAAACCCATTGTGGTTCTTATCAACGGCGGTTCTGCCTCTGCATCTGAAATCGTGGCAGGTGCATTGCAAGATCACCACCGCGCGATTGTTGTGGGCACACGCAGCTTTGGTAAAGGGTCAGTTCAAACCATCATGCCGTTGCAGGGCGAAGGCGCCATTCGGTTGACAACAGCGCGCTATTACACGCCATCAGGTCGTTCAATCCAAAAGCTGGGCGTTTCACCCGACATCTTGGTTGAACAGCGTCCTCCGTCAGAGGAAGCAACCAGCGATGACGAACCAGCAAGCCCACGGTTCGAATCTGATCTGCGTGGCTCTTTGACAAACGACAGTTTGACTGACGACGAGCGAAAGCTGCTAGAGGAAGAACGCAAAGAGCAAGAAGACGCCGCGAAGTTGCGAGATCAAGATTACCAACTGTCCTATGCGCTGGATATCTTGAAGGGTCTGTCCGTGATCGGTGGTCAAAAATAGTATTATCGCAGGCCAAAGAGGCATCTAGCCCCGTTTGGCCTGCTGTCGTTAACACTCCCGCACTAGTGGGAAGGGTAGATATATGACCGAAGATGAAATCTATGCACTGCCGTACAGACCTTGCGTTGGCATCATGTTGATAAACAAAGTCGGTGACGTATTTGCGGCCCAACGGTTGGATTACGCAAGCGACGCGTGGCAAATGCCACAAGGTGGCATCGAAAAAGGTGAAGACCCACAATCTGCCGCCTTGCGCGAATTAACCGAAGAAACAGGAATTCCTGCCGACAAAGTCGAAGTCGTTATGGCCACCGATGATTGGATACCCTACGATCTGCCGCACGATTTGGTGCCCAAATTATGGAAAGGCAGATACCGCGGCCAAATGCAGTTATGGTATCTGATGCGGTTTTTGGGGGACGACGCACTGGTGAATATCGACACAGAAGAGCCTGAATTCTCTACTTGGTGCTGGATGCCTGCTGACCAATTGCTGGACAAAATCGTACCATTCAAGCGCGCCACCTATGACAGTGTGATCCAAACATTCCGAGAACAGCTGGGCTGATATCCGCTGTCTGATTTGCAAACCGTATAAACCTGCACCATATTTGATGTAGTTTGGAGGGTTACATGAAGTATCTTTTACGTATCACTTTGGCCGCAACATTGTTTGCAAATTCTGCATACGCGTTGTCCTGTATGCGACCCAATTTGGCGCGTACCTTTAACAATGCGGCTGCCAGCAAGGACACATTTCACGTCGCTTATGGTAAAATCAAACCAACGCAAAAAGTGGTCGATCCAAATAAAAATACAACAGATATAAACAACAAGAAATCTT
>CALDZS010000042.1 GCA_937944065.1 uncultured Amylibacter sp.
GCAGTGTGATAGTCCTGCCCCGATGTAATCTCTGCTGGAATCATTGCCCAGTCATTGAAAAATCCTGCCAATCGCGCTTCGTCGGCCAGCATCGGTGCGTAGAGCGTGAAGACGGCTATATTTATCGCCATCAGCGTCCAAGTTACATAAGGTATGGTGCCTGACGGATTATGATCACGATACGGAAACATCTAGTTGCCCCATTGAATTTGATAAGAGCCGCTGCCGATGGGTGTCCCGTTTTGCGCATTAGCAAAGGCATAGCCTAGCGCGCCCGCGATGATTAGTCCCGCCACAACCGCAAATGTGATTTTCCAAGCAGAGTAAGGGCGTTCGCCCTGAACGTTGCCCGTGCGACCATTCACGACAAAACGATAGGTTTTGCCGCGGTATTTGTATGCGGCCAGCCAAACTGGTAGCAGAATATGCTTGAATGTCAGTGCGCCCACATTTGTGTCCAGACTACGAATTTGTTGGCGATCCCCGCCAATATCGAACCGAACATCGCGTTCAATCATTCGGTTGATGTAATGCGTCGCCTCTTGATACCCATCTTCCAAAGTGACTGTATATCCTTCGGCGCGAAAGCCTGCCAGATATTCGGCGCGGTAAGGCTCCATTGACGACAAGTCCCACGGGGCCAGCCCGTCAGTGTATTTCTTTGGCAGGCTTTTCGACGCCAACACCAGCACATCGTCGAAATAACGCGCAACTTTGCCTCGTACACTTTGCCAGCGGATTTTCGCAACCCTTTGATTGCGCGATTGTCGACGACCATTGACCATGACAGAAACGCGTTTGGTTTCATAATAAACTGTGCCGCGCTGACCTGTGTACCGTGTGTCGGTTTCGGCGTCATAGGTCCAATACGGTACATAGACACCCTGCAAGCGCCGCCCTTTGCGCGCATATTGTTTCAGACCGCTAGGTGCAAACCACAACCGACCCAACCATTGGCTCATTTGTTTATGCGCCTCTTTCTCGGTCAAGTGAAACGGCAGAACGCCGCGAGGTTTTATCTGGCGTTCAGATCCGGTGCCTGTGACGATTGGGGTGGCACAAAAGGGGCATTCGGATGCGTGCGTATTGGGATCAAATTCGTTGTGCGCGCCACAATTGGTGCAGGTAACTGTTTTTAGCTCTGCGAATTCAAATTCTGATAGGCCATCTTGTATCGCGCGCCTGAAATCCAATTCACGTACGGATTGACCGCGGAAACCACTAGTGTGTTCAATCTTTTCTTTGTTGCCGCAATGATCACACGATAAAAGATCAGTTCCTGGTTCGAACCTCAGGTCCGATCCGCAGGTCTGGCATGGGAACCGATGTTCGGTTGTTTCTGGGATCACATCCGTCATAAATATTTTTGCAACATCTTGGGTGCCATGATCCGCAGCGCATTGTCACGTAGCCAAAAATGCCGCCATAGATGGAACAATGTGTGCCCAAGGATGGTGGCGATTGTGATATTGAATACGATTTCATGCACCTCTTCGGCCCAGTCATGCAGGTTTTTGGTGCCAAAACCTGGATTAATCGGCAACAGGTCAAACGCGTGGATCACATAAGGGGCGGCAAAGCCAGCCATGGCACCTGACAGCACCATAATGGGCATCATAAGATACAGCGCGCCGTATCCGTATTTGTGTGTTTTACGCGCCCACTGAGGTAGCTTTGGGCCTGGTTTTGAAATAATACCATTACGCAGAAACCCAAGCATCCATGTACCCACAATCAGCCCCAAAATGACACCAGCACCTGCGTGCGTGGTAAGTGCGGCGGCACCCAGTTCGCGCACGTCTTCTGGTTCGACCAAGAAGAAATACAAGATCAGGGCCGCCGTCAGCCAATGCAGTATCTTTAGCCGCGTCCGCTTTTGCATTAGCTGCTCGAGGGTGGGGGCGGTGGCATTACCGTGAATAACTGTGCCAACTCGTCAACCTCGTCAGCGGTTTTCCAACCATCTTGGCCTACCGTCCAAACATGCGTCTCGCGGGTCATCTTGCCCTTTTCGGCCATGCGGCCAAGTTCGGCGCGAGAATAAGGGCCATCTGCCTTGCCTTTGACTGAGATGTGCCAAACTTTGTCCATCGCAGCGGGTGGCGGTGGCGGTGTTTGTTCAGTTGGACCGCGGCGACCCCAAGGGCCAGCCATCATACGTTCGGCCATTGCCATGCCCATACCCATGCCAGCACCCGCCGCTAAGCCGCCGCCATTGCCGTGGGTTGCACCCGTAGTCAGCGCCTCGGCTGTTGAATATTCGGTGAAGTTGCGCAAATCACCAACCATGCCCATGGATGTGCGTTTATCCAATGCCGCCTCGACCGCCTCTGGCAACGAAATGTTTTCGATGTACAGATTAGGCAGGCTTAGACCATATTCTGCAATTTCAGGTGCGATGCGTTTTGCCAAATGTGCGCCTAGTTCTGGCGTGTTGGAAGCCATGTCCAGTACAGGAATTCCACAAGACGCAAGCGACGCAGAGAAGCGCGAGACGATGATGTTGCGGATCTGATAGCTGATTTCGTCCGTAGTGAACTCGCCATCTGTGCCGACGATCTCGGTCAGGAATTTCGCAGGATCAGATACCTTCACCTCGTAGGTGCCATAGGCCCTCAGACGCACGGGGCCAAATTCTGGATCGCGCGCAATGATCGGGTTTTTTGTGCCCCATTTCAGATCACTAAAGCGGGTTGTGTTGACGAAATAAATCTCGGATTTAAACGGGCTTTTGAAGCCGTGATCCCAGTATTGTAACGTCGTCAAGATCGGCATGTTGTTGGTTTCCAACATGTACAAGCCAGGCGAAAATACATCGGCGATCTGACCTTCGTGGACAAACACAGCGGCCTGACC
>CALDZS010000043.1 GCA_937944065.1 uncultured Amylibacter sp.
CGCTTCTGTAGGTTGCAATGCCATACCAGCGCTGCCTGCATAGGTCACAATTGCCACCTTATCGGTTGGACGCAGGGTGCTGAGCAGCAGGCGGAATGATTTCTTCAGCAGTCCTAGTTTGTTGGGCGCTTCCATTGACCCTGAAGTGTCGATCAGAAACACTAAGTTCAATGGTGGACGATCTTCGATCACAGGCTTGGCGCCTTGGATACCAATATGCAGAAGGTTGGTGTCTGGATTCCACGGTGTCTGGAATACATTCACTGAAGTTGAGAAGGGTGCTTCTGAAACATCTGGTGCGGGGTATTCATAGGGGAAATAATTCACCAATTCTTCTATGCGAACTGCATCTGCATTCGGCATTTGTCCGTTTTGGATCGCCGCGCGCACATATGAATAAGCGGCCGTGTCCACATCGATTGAAAAGGTTGAGACGGGCTCATCTGCGACGGTTTTCAACGCGCTGACTGGCTTCTCTGCAAACGTTTCATTATCGATTTGAGGCTGAGCGACTTTCTTTTCTATTTGCGCAGTAGGCGCAACGAAGTCATTAGAGGATCGAAGACTGTCGGCAAGTTTGCTGCGCTTGGTCGCGACTGCATGACCTTGGCTGCTTTGCGACAATACTTCACGTTCGACCTGAGGTGTTGGTGGAGCCATGGCTTTTGGCTTAGGTTTTGCGGCTGGCGTGGGTGCTGGCGCTGTGAAAGTATCTGCGTCGGATGACGTTGCCACCTCCTCTGCACGTGCGGCAGGTTTGGCTTTGATATTGCCGGTGCTGCTTCCCCCAGCGTCCCAAGCACCACCATCGGCTTTGCCAATCAGCGTTCCAACTTCGGGTGCATCAGTAAGTGCGCCGTAGTTTGGGTCGTCCAGCATGTCGCGCGTGATCACAAGGGTTAGACCTGCAAGGCATAGAAAGCTGGTCGCATAAAGTGCGGGGCGGGATGTTAGTTTATCAATCATGTTCAATACTCCTGTCCAAATGCCAGACACTTTTTGTGTTGGCTTATGGATAGGACGCGCCTTGGGCGCCAATTCTTGGGCAGCTTCGAATTTTTTTCGCGCAAGGGCGATTGCAGTCGCTTTTTTATCTGCGTCTATCTCAGGTTTCGCGGCTTTTAGCGCGCGTTTAAGATCGTTTAGCTGGTCGGTCATGGATACCGCTCCTCTGCTGTGGCCAAAGCGCGGAGGTGCTTTTTGGCCTCGCTGATGCGCCAAGAAACTGTGCCGGGCGAAATGCTTAGCACTTCGGCGGCCTCATTGTGGGTCATGTCTTCGCTTAGGGTTAGAACCAAGGTCTCGCGTAGATCATCAGGTAAGGCACGCATTGCTTGGGTTAACCATTCAAGCTCTCGTGAATGGGCCGCGTTCGACTGGCTATGTAATTCGGTGACATCGCCCCATGCCTCATGCGCTGATCTACGGGTCTGTTGTTTGCGAATATGGTCTTTGGCTGCGTTGATGGTGACGCGGTAAAGCCACGTTGTGAATTTTGCGTCACCGCGGAAGGATGTGATTTTACCGACAAGGCTGGCGCATATATCCTGTGCCAAATCTTCGGCTTGGGCTTGGGAACCAACCAGTCTAAAGCCGACGCGTAGGATCATGTCATAGTGACGAGTGACAAGTTGTTCAAACGCGTCGCCATCGCCGGCCTGCGCGCTGGTTACCAAACTTTCGTCGCTTTGTTCCATCAACATATGCTATTGGACGCACGCCAAAGGTCAATCCTTGGAAGTTTTTTGAGAAGTTTTATTGTTAAACGGAAAAGCCCCAGAAAAACCTGGGGCTTTGTTACTTTTATTGGTCTGCGATTTCAGACGTCTACGCTGGTACAGATGTATTTCAGTTCCAGAAAATCATCCATGCCGTGATGCGATCCTTCGCGACCCAAGCCTGATTGTTTGACACCACCGAATGGTGCTACCTCGGTCGAGATAAGGCCGGTGTTCACACCAACCATGCCGTATTCCAAACCTTCTTGAACGCGTGTGATGCGGTTGATGTCGTCAGAATAGAAATAGCTGGCTAGGCCGTAAATCGTGTCATTTGCTGCGGCTATAACCTCTTCTTCGGTTTTGAATTTGAACAAGGGGGCAAGTGGGCCAAAGGTTTCGTCTTGGGTAACCATCATATCCGATGTCACGCCTGTGATAACTGTCGGTTCAAAGAAAGTGCCGCCCAAAGTGTGGCGCGCGCCACCTGTTAGTACTTTGGCACCTTTGTCTGTGGCATCCTTGATGTGGCTTTCAACTTTTTCCAAAGCAGCTGCGTTTATCAACGGTCCAGCCGTTGTGCCGTCGGTCAGGCCATCACCAACATTCAGCTCTTTTACGGCTGCTGCAAGTTTTTCGGCGAATGCGTCATAGACGCCTTCTTGGACGTAAATGCGGTTCGCACAAACACATGTTTGGCCGTTATTGCGGTATTTAGAAATCATCGCACCGCGTACAGCCTTGTCCAGATCGGCATCGTCAAACACGATAAAAGGTGCGTTGCCGCCCAACTCCAGGCCCAGTTTCATGATCTGATCAGCTGCTTGGCGCATCAGAATGCGACCCACATTCGTGGAACCCGTGAAGGTCAATTTGCGAACCGTTGGGTTTGAGCAAAATTCTTTGCCAATATCGCTGGCTTTGGTTGAAGGGATAACGCTGAGCAATCCTTTGGGCAGCCCCGCCATGTCGCAAATCTTGGCGATGGCCAGTGCGGACAATGGTGTAAGTTCTGCTGGACGCACCACGAACGAGCAGCCTGCTGCGAGTGCTGGTGCCAATTTACGGGCGATCATGGCGGACGGAAAATTCCATGGTGTGATCGCAGAAACTACGCCGATCGGCGCTTTTTGTACAACGATGCGTTTGTTGCGATCATGGCCGGGGATCGTCTCGCCATAAATGCGTTTCGCCTCTTCTGCGAACCATTCAAAGAAACTTGCGGAGTATTTAACTTCGCCGATACCTTCGGCCAAAGGTTTGCCCATTTCAGCAGTCAGGATCATGCCCAAATCATCAGCATTTTCCAACATTAAGTCGCTGATCCTGCGGATGATTGCGGCCTTTTCCTTGCCCGTGTATTTTGCCCATTCTTTTTGCGCCTTTTCGGCGACGGCGATGGCAGCACGGGTTTCTTCAACTGAAATGTCGGGGATATTGGCGATGACATCACCACGCGCTGGGTTGACTACATCAAATCTATCGCCACTTTTGGCATCGACCCATTCGCCTGCGATATAAGCTTTGTCAGCTAAAAGATCAGGGTTTTTAAGCAGTGATAATAGGTCTGTTTGATCGAGCATAGCGCGTCCTCTGTCAATAAAATGGGGTTTGGCAGAATGCGTCGCACACTCGGGCGGTACGCGCAACCAAATAGCGTAGGCTGGCGTACCTTTGGCCAAAAAGTGAATGACACGGCGTTATTTCTGAAGATAGCGCGGGTAATGCCTAGAAACTGCGGAACCTAGTCTTTATATATGCCCCAAGCAACAAACTGGATCGAAGATATGCTCAACACAATCATCGCGACACTATTCAATTGGTCACCCTATGTGCTGGCGATCCTGCTGTTGATCATCTTGTTTCGCCGTTTCATGCCATCTTTCATCAAAATTTGGATCGTAAAATTATTGGCGATGCTGATGTGGGCGTCCTATGTGGTTGGTTTTTTTCATTATACTTTGCCACAACGCGACATCGTTTTGCTGTTGGATTCCTATGAAAAGCGCATGGACGTATCCAACAATGCGCTGTTTTGGGGGCAGCCCGACGCTGGCACGTTGAAAAGCGATACACGGGATGTTCGTTTCGTGGATGCGCAACGCCCCGACGGCAGCGTGATAGTCTATCGTAACGAGGATACGTCTTTCGGTTGGCCACCGTATTTTAAATTCGACAGTTCGAATTTGGGCGCAGAGGTTAAGCAATTGTTATCAACACCAGACGACCCCAAATGGGTTGCTGTGCGTCACTACGGGTGGCGTAATACAATCTTCTCGATTTTCCCGAACATGACATCCGTGAAACAAGTGGCTGGCCCTGATGTGCGCCTGATCCCATGGTTCAATATTGTCTTCTTCATAATCCTCAGCTTGATTATCCTTGGTGTTTTCCGCCTGATGCAAAAATTTAAGCGTAGCCGCATCGACCCGTTGGTTGAGGGTGCCGAAGATGTTTGGGATGATGTGGCCACCGGATCAGAAACCATGGGCGATAAGGTGCGCAATTGGTTCAAACGTTTGGGCGGTAAACCGTAAGCCACGTTTTACACTGGTCTTTTCTGCCAGTCTTTGGCAAAACTCGTGTGTTATCAAAACTTGCGAAAGACTGACCCATGATCCCATATCGTTCCCGCACCACGACACACGGCCGTAACATGGCAGGTGCACGCGGCCTTTGGCGTGCAACTGGCATGACTGACGAAGATTTTGGCAAGCCGATCATTGCAGTTGTTAACAGCTTTACACAGTTCGTGCCGGGTCACGTTCACCTAAAGGATATAGGTCAGCTGGTTGCAGGAGAGATCGAGGCTGCGGGCGGGGTTGCCAAGGAATTCAACACAATTGCTGTGGATGATGGGATTGCCATGGGGCATGACGGGATGCTGTATTCCTTACCCTCACGCGAGATTATTGCCGACAGTGTCGAATACATGGTCAACGCGCACTGCGCAGACGCCATGGTGTGTATTTCCAACTGCGATAAGATTACTCCGGGTATGATGATGGCTGCAATGCGTCTGGATATCCCCGTTGTGTTCGTCTCTGGCGGTCCAATGGAGGCTGGTAAGGTCGACATAGATGGCGAGTTGCGCAAAGTCGATCTGGTCGATGCGATGATCGAGGCGGCCAACCCAGATATGTCCGACGCCAATGTCCAAGCGATTGAAGAGGCGGCGTGCCCGACATGCGGTTCTTGTTCTGGCATGTTCACTGCGAATTCGATGAACTGCTTGGCCGAGGCGTTGGGGCTGGCCTTGCCCGGCAACGGATCGACGTTGGCGACCCATTCCAAACGCGAGGCGTTGTTCCGCGAGGCGGGACGTCTGATCGTTGATCTGACCAAAGATTACTACGAAAATGGTAACACGTCTCGTTCCGCTCGTGGCATCGCCACTAAAGCTGCGTTTGAGAATGCCATGACCATGGATATAACTATGGGTGGATCGACCAACACAATTCTTCATTTGCTAGCTATCGCGCGCGAAGGCGAAGTTGATTTCACCGTTGACGATATCGACCGTTTGTCGCGCGGCACGCCGTGCTTGTGCAAAGTTGCACCAGCTGTGGCGAATGTTCACATGGAAGACGTGCACCGCGCTGGCGGCATTTTTGCCCTGTTAGGCGAATTGGATCGGTGCGGATTGTTGGATACCACAGTGTCCACGGTGCATACGCCAACGATGGCGCAAGCGATTGCCAAATGGGACGTGACGATTTCAAATGATCCAGCGGCGCATGATCTGTTTCTTGCTGCCCCAGGGGGTGTTCGCACGGTGCAGGCATTCAGCCAGTCGCGCCTGTACAAAGAGTTGGACCTTGACCGCGCAAATGGTGTGATCCGCAACAAAGCGAATGCCCACAGCGAGGATGGCGGTTTGGCGGTTCTGTTCGGCAATATCGCGCAACAAGGCTGCGTTGTGAAAACAGCTGGCGTTGATGACAGTATTCTAAAATTCAGCGGCCCCGCGATTGTCTGCGAAAGCCAAGACGAGGCTGTGAACCGTATTTTGAACAAAGAAGTCAAAGCGGGCGATGTGGTCATCATCCGCTATGAAGGCCCGCGCGGTGGGCCGGGTATGCAAGAAATGTTGTACCCGACATCGTACCTGAAATCGATGCGCTTGGGCAAAGCCTGTGCGCTGATCACTGATGGTCGTTTTTCTGGAGGAACGTCTGGTCTGTCTATCGGCCATGTCAGCCCAGAGGCAGGTGAGGGTGGTAATATCGGCCTGATCGTTGAAGGCGACACCATTGAAATCGATATCCCGAACCGCACCATCAATGTGGCGCTGTCAGACGAAGAACTGGCAACACGTCGCGCGGCAATGGACGCCAAAGGCGATGCGGCTTGGAAGCCCGAGAAACCTCGCAAACGCAAAGTATCGCGTGCACTGAAAGCATATGCATCTTTGGTGACGAATGCTTCCGAGGGTGCAGTTCGCATGGACCCTTAGGGTTATTTACTCAACAAAGGCGGTTCAATCAGATGGCAAAGGCGCAGCAATTATTGGTCATCATCAGTGACACGATGTTCTGCGGTCACGCGTCAGGTTCACCATGACCGAACGCCAAATCAAACGGTTTGACAAACCAACAGCATTGCGCCCCAATGAACCAATCGCGGACGGGGTCAGCTTGTCGTTTGATGCCAATGCCGCGATGTCTTTGATGGCAAGCACAGAAACATCTGACGGAATTGATCGTTTGATTATACGCGCCGCCAATCGTCATTCTGATGATTGGTTGGGATTGGAGATAACCATCCCAGACAGCTGCGCACGCCTTGATCTGACTTTACGCTATGCCCCGACAGAACGTCTTTTCCCGCGGGTCTACTATACGGTTGATGGCCGAGAGCATAGCCTAGATGAACCTGATCGCACGGCACCTGCGACCTATGGCACCTTGCCGTTTGACACCCAAGTTTGGCGGGACATGGCGGGTCGTCAAGATATTACCAAGATGAAGCTGGCCTTGCTGTTGCCAGCGCGACCTTGGTTGGCGCTGGGCCTTCAATCGATTGTCGAGGTGCCGCATGCCTAAAGTGTCATTCCTGATGTCAGTCTATAACGGCGCGCAGTTTTTGCGCCAAACCATGGACAGTCTAATCGCGCAAGACTTTGATGATTACGAAATTTTCATCATTGATGATGGGTCGACAGATCAATCCGCCGAAATTATCAAAAGCTACAATTCACCACTCGTTAAGTATCACAAACAGGATAACGCGGGACTGGTCGCGGCACTGAACACTGGGTTGGGGATGCTGGATTGCGACTATGTCGCGCGCATCGATGCAGATGATATTTGTCGCCCTAACCGTCTGTCACGCCAAATGGATTTCATGGAATTCACACGTGCAGATGTCACGGCCTGTCGCGCACTACACATAGACGAGTTTGGCCATCCCGAAGCGGTATCATTTGTACATTTTGTCTATGATCCTGATCCGCGCTGGGTGCCGCCCAAAGAACCGTATCTAGCGCATCCGTTTATGTTTGGACGCTTGGACGTGATGGCAGGTCACGGATACCGCGACGCGCACCTGTCAGAAGACGCCGACCTGTGCTGGCGCCTGTCCGAGACCAATCGCATAGCGCTGCAAAACGAAGTATTGGGTGATTACCGCATGCATCTGGCCAGCGTAAGTGCTGCGGACATCACTGGCAGCCGTATTCAAGCGTTCTTTGCCGCGTTGGCTGCAGTCAACGCGCAACGACGCGCGGATGGTCGCGCCGAAGTGCCGTATGACCAACCCTTGGCGACTTGCAAAGCGGTTGGTGCGACGACCCAAGGTCTGGTCGATCTTTTTAAGTCGCACTTATCCAAAGATGAATGCATCTGGATCCTGTTGGCCGCAACCATGAAGCTGCTGCAGAACGCATATTGGCGCGGGTACAAGTTGGGCCAACAGGACTTTGAAGTCGCGGAAAAACTACTGCGTAAATCAAAAAGCATCAGTGCCGAAAATCGCACCGAAGCGTTGCAAACAATTACGACGTTAAAGATGGTACCAGATCGGCAATGGGCGAATTGATCAAAGACGCAGTAGAAGGCCGAACCATCGCATAGCATCTAGCCTAGCAGCAAAGGATTTCGGGCAGTTTTAGGATGAAAACTCAGCTGAACAACGAGCATTCGTTGAAAACAACCTGAGCGTGATTAAAGTATAGACTGCACAATTTTTGGTTATTAATGACGATATCATCCAATAAATCCCATCAGAAAAACAGCTTGATGGGGTAAATACATGGTATTTATGCAGAAAATTAACAATTTACCAAAGTATTTCTTGCTTAATAAAAAGTAAACGCCATAACATTGGTGGTCGGGAAAAGAAAAACACGATGGT
>CALDZS010000044.1 GCA_937944065.1 uncultured Amylibacter sp.
TTCAAGGCTCATCGCGACGATCACACCTTTGCCAGCGGCCAAGCCGTCGGCCTTGATCACAATCGGCGCGCCTTGCTTGGCGACATATGCTTTGGCTGGGGCAAGTTCGGTAAAACGTGCATATGCGGCAGTCGGTGCGCCAGATGCATCACAAACCTCTTTGGTGAACGCCTTGGATGCTTCCAACTGCGCGGCGGCGGCAGAGGGGCCAAAGGTCAGGATACCTGCATCGCGCAAAACGTCTGCGACGCCTTTGGCCAGCGGTGCTTCGGGACCGATAATGACAAAACCAATGTTATTCTCTTCGCAAAATCCGATCACTGCGTCCGCATCTTCAGGGTTCAGGGACACACAAGTTGCGACATCCGCGATGCCCGCGTTCCCTGGTGCGCAGTACAGCGCGTCGCATTTGGGGTTTTGCCGAACGGCCCAAGCAAGTGCATGTTCGCGACCACCAGAGCCAAGTATAAGAATGTTCATGATTTCGCGTGCTCCAGACTTCACCTTTTATGGTTCACGTTCTAAAGTCGGATCAGCCAAAGGACAAGATAAACTCATGGATCTGATCGACGAACCGGTTGAACGCCGCAACGAGCCTGAATTTTCGGTGTCCGAAATCTCGATGGCGGTAAAACGCATGATCGAGGGCGAGTTTAATCATGTGCGAATTCGCGGCGAGATTGGACGTGTGATGCGCTACGCGTCTGGGCATCTGTATTTTGATTTAAAGGATGATGATGCGGTTTTGAACGCTGTGACATGGAAAGGTCAGGCGCGCGGCCTGTCTGTTCAGCCAGAAGAAGGGATGGAAGTGATTGCCGTGGGCAAGCTGACATCATTCCCGAAGCAATCTAAATATCAAATGAATGTAGTAGAGTTGCGTGTTGCAGGTGTCGGCGCGCTGATGGCGCAGTTGGAAAAGCGCAAAAAGGCGTTGGCGGCAGAAGGGCTGTTTGATGCGGATCGCAAAAAACCGATACCCTATCTGCCCGAGGTGATCGGCGTAGTGACATCGCCCCAAGGCGCAGTTATTCGGGACATCTTGCATCGCCTACGCGACAGGTTTCCACGCAAAGTTTTGATTTGGCCTGTGGCCGTTCAGGGGGAACAATCTGCAGGACAAGTAACCGCGGCGATCAACGGGTTTAATGCATTACCAAAGGACGGCAAAATTCCTCGTCCTGATCTGATCATAGTCGCGCGCGGGGGCGGATCACTAGAAGACCTTTGGGGTTTTAACGACGAGGCGGTTGTTCGCGCCACAGCGGCAAGTGAGATACCGATTATCTCGGCAGTGGGGCATGAAACGGATACTACGCTGATTGACTATGCCTCTGATCTGCGCGCGCCCACACCAACGGCGGCGGCGGAACATGCAGTGCCTGTTCGCGCAGATTTGATGGGATGGCTAGCCGCGATCGAGGAACGTCGCTTGCGAGCATTGAGCGCGGGATTGGCCGCACGCAAGCAACGTCTGGCCGATTTGGCGCGTGCGTTGCCCAATCCAACGGATTTGGTTGGGATGAAGGCACAAAGGTTGGATGTGCTGGCTGGACGGTTGCCAAATGCATTGCGAACCGCAACGGCGGCTAAACACAATCAGCTGGTTACAGCGTCAGCGGGATTGCGCCCTGCAAATCTGAACCGATTGATCGATGCCAAGTCGCAAAATCTGATCACACTCGCCGCGCGGTTGCCTGCCGCATTGCAATCGGTTGCCACAGTCAAGCGAGGACAGTTTCTGAAAGCCTCAGCGGGGCTGCGGCCATCCAGTTTGAAACAATCTGTGGATCAGAAAACCCAACAACATACCGCAATCGCAGCCCGATTTGCATCCATTGCGGTGACCCGTACCGAACGTGCGCGGACACGGTTGAGCGCGGTATCGCGTCTACATGAAACATTGGGGTATAAAGCCACGCTGAAACGTGGATATGCCGTCGTGCGGAACGAGGCTGGTACGCTGGTTACAACGGCCAAATCCGCCGAAGTTGCAAAATCAGTAGAGATAGAGTTTCAGGATGGCACCTATTCGCCTGATGTGGTGGCGCGCCCAGGCAAGCCAAAATCAGCTAAGAAACCTGCAGAAAAACCCAGTGGATCTGATCAAGGTGATTTATTCTAGGAATTTAAATCTGGATAATCGCAGATCAATTCCGCCCGATTGATGGTTCTTAGTTTTAAGTCCAACGACGGCTCGTTGCCCAAAAAACGTGCGGAAAACCCGTCTTTGGTTTTCAGGAAATGCCAACATTGCGTCCCTGGGTTGGCCTGATATTGAAAACAAATTTGATCGCCTTTGGGAAACCAAATGCCACGATCACATTCCCCATCCGCGAATTTCCACGTTGATTGCCGACCTTTGAAAAACTGTTCCGCCCCGTAGATTTGTCCATCGCGGTAGAAAAACAAAGTCTTGCTTTGTGACAGAGTTTCAAATTCTTCTGGGGTTATGATTGTCTCACCGTCTTGCGCAACGCTCGGGCTGCCAAATAGGCATAGCAACGAGATTAGGCAAGCAATCAGGGGCCAGTTGGTCATCCTGTAAGTCATGATAAAGGTTTATTTGTTCCGCAAGTACATTGTGGTCAAAGAATACATGCGCGCCACCAAGGATACAAGGAACCAGTTCAACAGACCCATAGGTCCGAACAACAACGCGCTAATCAGCGCGGTCACACATGCAAATAAAACATACTGTGCGTGCGGGTGAACAATGTCCAACTGGCCATAGTTGAACGCCTTGCGGCGCAGGCTTTCCGCGCGGCGGCCTAATCGAATTCCTGAAAAATAAACGCGCGCTGCATAGCGAAGCCAGCGTTCACCTGGACGTACGCGTTCCAAATCGCGCGCTGTACCGATGCGGGGGTGGTGCACCATAATGTGAGCGCTGGCAAAGGTGCCAAATCCCAGTGAGGAATAGATCACGCGCCCCAAAGACCTGTACATCCGATTATTAGAATGGATCAGCATATGAGCTATATTAAACGAAAGACATCCAAAAAACGTGCCAAATCCAAGCACATACAATGCCCAATTTGCTACGCCCACCCCCTCATATGTGAAAGAGTACAGGGCCATTGGAAGGGCCGCAAAATGCATTATGCCAAGTGCGAACGTAAAAAAACTATCAGATCTAATTAGCGCGTCACGTTCGTTTAAAATAATGCCACGCGGCGTTGAGATGCGTAAGAAACTGAGAATGAACACGGTAGATAACAGCGCGATACTGGTGACCATCGTGCCAAGGATACCAGCGAGCAGGAACGCCAAAACCAGACAAATGCCAACCACCGAGGTCAGATCCACTCTGTCCTTTGCAAAACTATACGATCTCGCGGTCACGTTTTTCATTCATTAAACCTTTGTACACAATAAAGTATCTAGCAATTGATACACTCACTACAACCTGTC
>CALDZS010000045.1 GCA_937944065.1 uncultured Amylibacter sp.
TACTTTGTTAAATGGATGAATTTCGCAGTAGACGTTTAATTCGCGCAGGCGGCGCGCAATCAACTGAGTGACTTGGCTACCAAAGTCGATGATAAGAAGGCGGTCATGTGTGATATCTGTCATGTGCGGGGTTTATGCGTCCGTGCGGATTCGCGCAAGAGCACATTGGCGCTGTCTATTAACGACAAAAAAATGCCAAATGTCGTTTACGGGATAGAGTTGCCGAATTTACAAACTGGTTGATGTCGCATTTGGCGTTAGATCATACAAAACCCCTTTGAGAGATATTGCCATGACCGATACTGCCAACCCAAAACGTCGCGCCCGTGGTGGCGGAGGTGCGTCACGTCGTGCGGAACGCACAGCTGTGGTGATTGAGACCGCTCGTTTTATCGAACGCAACATTCCAAATTTCGAGATTCTGAATGAAGAGGCGTTGGCGATAATCGAATATAACGCCGAGACAGTTTTGGAAGAAATCGGCGTTAACTTTCCCGACAATCCCAGTGCGTTAAAACTATGGAAAGATGCTGGTGCGTCGATTGATGGTGACCGAGTGCGCATTCCGCGCGGATTGGCGCGCAAATTGATCAAGACAGCACCTGCCAAGTTTACTCAATGTGCCCGTGATCCGTCCAAGAATGTAGAGATTGGCGGCAACACAATGGTGTTGGCGCCTGTTTACGGGCCCCCATTCATCCGCACCAAGGACGGCGGTCGCCGCTATGCGACGATTGCTGATTTCCATGATTTGGTAAAACTGACATATATGTCGAAATGGTTGCACCATTCAGGTGGTACGGTGTGTGAACCAACAGATATCGCGGTGAACAAACGGCATCTAGATATGTTGTACGCGCACATGAAATATTCCGACAAACCATTTATGGGGTCAGTGACAGCACCGCAAAATGCCCAAGACAGTGTGAATATGTGTAATATTCTGTTTGGCGAAGAGTTTGTGCAAAACAACACCGTCATGACATCACTTATTAATATCAACAGTCCGATGGTATTTGACGATATCATGATGGGCGCGATGGAGGTTTATGCGAAGAATAACCAAGCCTGTATCGTTTCCCCGTTTATTGTTGGTGGGGCTATGGCACCTGTGTCTATCGCGGGTACGTTAACACAAGTGCTGGCCGAAGGATTGGCCGGCGTTGCATATAATCAATTGATCCGCCCAGGTGCCCCCGTGATCATGGGCGCATTTGTGGCGTCGATTGATATGAATTCAGGCGCGCCTACGTTCGGGACACCTGAGGCCAGCAAAATACTGTACGGTATGGGTCAATTGGCGCGCCGATTGAACCTGCCTTTCCGGTCTGGCGGATCGCTGTGTGGATCCAAACTACCTGATGCACAAGCGGCCTATGAAACAGCGAATACACTAAATGCGGCTTTGCTTGGTGGGGTTAATTTCTGCCTGCACGCCGCGGGTTGGCTGGAAGGCGGGCTTGTTGCGTCGCCTGAAAAACTGGTGATGGATGCGGACCAATTGGGTGTTCTGCATTCGGTTGCGTCTGGTGTCGACATGTCTGAAGAGGCGCAAGCCATGGGGGCTATCGAAGAGGTTGGGCCTGGCGGGCACTATCTAGGATGTGAACACACCCAAGCGAATTTCAAAAACGCTTTCTGGCGGTCAAACCTGTTGGATTACCGCCCATACGAGACATGGGCCGATGATGGTGAAAAAGACACCTATCAATTGGCCAGCGAACGAGTGGCAAAACTGCTGTCAGATTATAAACAGCCAGATTTGGATCCCGATATAGATGCGGCGCTGATCAAATACATCGAAGATCGTAAAGCATCCGAGAAAGATGCATTTGGTTAATCTTTCACCCGTCCTGAATACGATTTGATAATGCGTATTCAGCCAACAGCGCGGTCATGACTGCGATATGATCTTGAATACGGTAAGATAGCGCGCCAGATTTGCGCGCGCTATTAAGCTCGGCCTCTTTTTGCCCTAGCTGCGAATGTGCTGTCCCATCGGGTGGAATGTTACTCATGTTTAAAATTGCACTTAGATTGCGATCTCTAACATATGATTTCAGGTTTATGCGTGCGGCGCGGATCAAAGTTTTGGGGCGGACAAAGGGTGTCGGCATATTGGGCAAGTTCATTATTATTCTCCTTAAGATTGCAGAACAGTAACCTGCAAAATCCTGACGTTGCGTCGCAATCGCAAGCAGAGAACGCCAGATACGTGATTTGTTTAAATATTTATACAAAATTTACGCTTATCGAAAACTTTAACCAAATCTTTATGAAGCAACCTTGGGTAGTAATTTGCCAAGCAAAAGTCGATCTGCAGTTCCTGATCACGAAATTTCCAATGTGGGGCCTTTGTCTGCAAATACCAGTCTATATCTGGCGCACACTGTGCATGGGATTAGCTTGCGTAGCATAGCGTCGGATCTGGGCTTGCATCCGTCCACTGTGTTGCGTCGCGTGCGCAAGGTCGAGGATCAAAGGGATGATCCGCTGCTGGATGAGTATCTGGATCAGGCGGCATCAACGCAAATTACAGAGCTTCGTAAAGGTATCACGGGAGACACCATGCCAAAGATAAAAACAAACGCCCCAACCGAAGACGAAATTCGCGTATTGAGACGGATGTGCGAGGGGGGCACATTTCTTGCCATATCAAAAGAGTTGGACAATGGTGCAGTGTTACGTGCCAGTAAAGGTCAAGAACCCAGCCGTGTGGCAGTGGTATCACGAGAGTGCGCACGTAACCTGTCCTTACGTGATTGGATAAAATGCACCAAATCAGGCACGATTAATGTGTACCACGTGACTGACGCGGGGCGGGCAGCGCTGCGCCGTAGCATCATGTCCAAAGATGTTGACGGCATGAACGAAGATCAGACACCGTTTGCTGGCCAACATCGGGAAATGGAAACGCGTACTATAGCGCAAGGAAGCACACGGCGAAAAGTACGCGTTAACTTGCGCGAAAGCCCTTTGACCATGCTTGGGCGTAAGAAAGACAGCAATGGCAAGCCATTTCTATCGCCTGAATTGTTGCAGGCTGGTGAAAGACTGCGCGAAGATTTTGAATTGTCGCAGATGGGCCCACGGATCACCCAAAACTGGGATCGGTTTCTAACGGCTGGCGGAAGTGGCGGTTTTCAATCTGCTGGTGTCGGTGGCTCGGACGCGGCAGCACAACGCATGTCCTTTGCGTTGACCACACTTGGGGTCGGTTTGGGTGATATCGCGTTGCGGTGTTGTTGTTTTCTAGAAGGGCTGGAAGCCGCCGAAAAGCGTATGGGCTGGTCGGCAAGGTCTGGCAAAATTGTGCTTCGTATCGCACTGCAAAGACTGCGTCGACACTATGAAGAGGAATATGGAACCCTAAGCCAGAAAATTGGCTAGGTGTTTCTTACGCTTTGCTTAAGGCCAATACTATTGGTGCGAAATCAACGGCCTTAAGCGAAGCACCCCCGACCAATCCACCGTCTACGTTAGACACATGCGCAATTTCGTCTACGTTTTTGGGGTTCATAGAACCGCCATACAAAATGCGAACCGACCGCCCCACACCTTCGCCAAAGCGGCGCTCAAGTCTGGCACGGATGAAATCATGGACTTCGCCGATCTCGTCCAACGTAGGCGTCAGGCCCGTGCCGATCGCCCAAACAGGTTCGTAGGCCACGACCAGCTTTTCTGCGGTGGCCAAGTCTGGAATTGATCCAGCCAACTGGCCGCCAATAATATCCAATGTGTTGGATGATTTACGCTGGTCAAGGGTTTCGCCGACACACACAATTGCCGTCAAGCCTGCGGCCCAAGCGGATTTGGTTTTATCGCGAACGCAGGCATTGGTTTCGCCATAATCAGCGCGACGTTCCGAATGACCTAGAATGATATATGATGCACCTGCATCGGCCACCATTTCGGCGGAAATATCACCAGTATGCGCACCGTTTTGGGCATGGTGACAGTTTTGCGCACCGATTTTGATCGGCGAGCCTTTGGCGGTCTGGACCATGGTACCGATTAGTGTGGCAGGGGGGCAAATCAACACCTCGGCGCTGGGCGAACCGATCAAGCTGGCAAGTTGTTCAATTTCGGTCAAATCGGACATCAGCCCGTTTAATTTCCAATTACCCGCCGCCAACTTGGTTCGCATACTTACATACCCTCGAATTTTATCGATTCACCGCATCCACAGGCTTCGGAAACGTTGGGATTGTTGAATTTGAACCCTGCCTCCAACAACGAAACTTCATAATCGATTTGGGTTCCAAATAAGAACATTTGCGCCATAGGCGCAATCATCACAGTCGCGCCATTATGTTCAACCACTTCGT
>CALDZS010000046.1 GCA_937944065.1 uncultured Amylibacter sp.
TTGCGCATCGCAGGCGGTCACGAGGTCGAGGCGGTGTATATCCCTGAAACTGATCGCGGCACGCTTTGTATCTCCAGCCAGGTCGGTTGCACACTGACCTGTACCTTTTGCCATACTGGCACCCAAAAGCTGGTGCGTAACCTGACTGCTGCCGAAATCATCGGCCAAGTCTTGGTCGCGCGTGACGATCTGGAAGAATGGGACAGACCGCCCAGCCACAAACGCCTTTTGTCGAACATCGTTTTGATGGGCATGGGCGAGCCGTTATACAACACCGACAATGTCCGTGACGCGATGCTAATCGCCATGGATAACGAAGGTATTTCATTGTCGCGCCGCCGCATCACTCTATCCACATCTGGCGTGGTACCAGAGATTATTCGCGCTGGTGAAGAAATTGGTTGCATGCTGGCCATCAGTTTCCATGCGACAACTGATGAGGTGCGTGACGTATTGGTACCCATCAATCGCAAGCACAATATTGCAGAGTTGCTAGAGGCATGTCGCAACTACCCTCGCTTGTCGAACTCCGAACGCATTACGTTCGAATATGTGATGCTAAAGGATGTAAATGACAGCGATGCAGATGCGCGCCGCTTGGTGCAGTTGATCGCAGGGATACCCGCAAAGATTAACCTGATCCCCTTCAACCCATGGCCAAACGCACCCTATGTTCGGTCGGATTGGGAACGGATCGAAGCATTTGCCGACATCGTAAACGACGCTGGGTATGCAAGCCCTGTGCGAACCCCCCGAGGCGAAGATATCATGGCCGCATGTGGCCAACTAAAAAGCGCGACTCAACGTGCAAGAAAATCGGCAGCGCAGATTGCCAAAGAAGTGAGTGGACAATGAAAAGACGTGGATTTATTTGGGCTGTGTGCACAGCTTTACTAACAACCTATGGCAGTGGCGCCAGCAGCAGCAATGCAAGGCGAGTTAGCAAATTTAAGCGATATCGCGGACCGAAAGTAACCGGCATCATTGTCGAAAAAGGTAAGCGTACAATGAAGCTTATGCGTAATGGAAAAGTTTTGCGCAAATACAACGTCGAGCTTGGGTTTGCGCCGCGCGGGCACAAACAGTTCGAAGGTGACGGGCGCACGCCCGAGGGGCTGTACAGTATCAACCGAGACAATCCAAACAGCAGTTTTCATCTGTCATTGGGGATTTCATACCCCAACCGACGCGATTATTTCGCTGCAAAGGCCAAGGGGCGCAGTCCTGGTGGTGAGATATTTATTCATGGCGCGCCCGTGCGCAGAACCAACAGGGGTAAAAAGGATTGGACGAACGGTTGTATTGCCGTGTCTAATTCCGAAATGGAAGATATTTTTGCAATGGTAGAAGTTGGCACGCCAATCTTGATCAAGCCGTAGCTATTAGGCCTTACGTGCCCGTTAACGTCGTCCACCAAATTTTGCCGCTTTTCTGTTGGAACCAAGACAGTCCCAATCTGCGTGCATCAGGGTCCAAAAGAACGTCACGCGTGGTACTATCAGCCAACCAAGCTTGCAGCGTGGCCAAATCGTCCTCGAACGTCTCGGATATATTTTCGCCCAAAACCCTGCCGGTAAACCCAACGCGCGCAGCGCGCTCTATCGGGGATGATCCGTCTGATCCGAAATGCCATGGGCGGTTTTGCCGAGACATATCGAAAGAGTGGGCTTTTGCTGCGGCAATCAATTCAGCGGACAGTTCCAACTCAGCCAAGTTTTTCGACGCACGCACAGCGTTAACTGCGTCCAGGTACCGAAATTGAATTTTTGCTTCGTCGCTTGCTTTGATTCGGAACACCGAAGTTCCGTCACCAGGGCGGCCATCTGTGCCGCCACCAGCGCCACAAGATGCTAGGATCATCATCGTCGCACAGAGTGCTAGAAAAATACGTACCATATGAAAAATCCCCTACCATTAACGGCGCATTATCGCCGAATTATCACACATTAAGACCTTAGATAAAGCCAAATCCCATAATAACAATTGATTGATTTGAAATTGCGGTATTTAGGCCTTATCTTGCTGGTACCAATCATACGAAGGTATTTGATATGTCGAACGGGAAATTTATTCTAAACAGACGTGTATTCGCAGGCTCTATGGCCTCTGCACTGACGATGGGTACGGCTGGTCTGGCGCAAACAACTGATGACAGTGCGTTGGAACAAGATTTGCGTTTGGAACGCAAACCAGACGCGGTTGGTCGCGTCAAACGTAACATGTCCAGCTTCACCACCAAGGAATGGCAGCCATATTTTGCCAACCTAAATAATGGTGTGGTTTTGGTCGACACGAAAAGCCGCGCATTGCATTTCTGGAATGAAGATCAATCAGTTTACAAACTGTTCCCGACATCTGTTCCAGCAACACCAGAATTGACACGACTTGGCCGCACATCAGTTACACGTAAACGCGTCGGCCCTGATTGGCGCCCGACACCTGCGATGCGCAAGCGCAATCCAGAATGGCCAGAATATATTGGACCGGGACCAGATAATCCGCTGGGCACCCACGCCTTGTACCTAAGCTGGACCTATTACCGCATTCACGGCACGCACGACACGCGCAAAATCGGGCGTCGTTCATCCAGCGGATGTATCGGTTTATACAATCATCACATCGAAGAATTGTTCGGCCTATGCAAAGTCGGCACACAAGTTCTGTTGATATAGAAATTGCGGCAATCGCCAAAGGATTTAGGGACGGGGTTAGCCTCGTCCTTTTTCTTTGAGCAATGCTTTTAAACCAGTTTGATAGTCGGGATAAATTAATTCTATCCCCAGCTCTGATTTTATTCGCTCGTTCGAGACACGCTTGCTTTCGGCATAAAAACTGCGCGCCATTGGTGTCATCTCTGCGGTTTCAAACGCGACCGCCTCTGGTATCGGCTTGCCCAACAGTTCCGCCGCATATCCGATCACGTCTTCGGGCGGGGCTGCCAGATTATCACACAGATTATAGACGCGCCCAGCATTAGGTTGGTTGATCGACGCCATCAAGATTTGAGCGATATCTTCAACATGAATACGACTGAAAACTTGGTTCTCTTTTATGATCCGTCGCGCCGTTCCCGCGCGAACTTTTGCAAAAGGCCCTCGTCCAGGGCCGTATATGCCCGCCAGTCGAAAAATATGTAATGGCAGGCCAAGTGCTGCCCATTTCGCCTCTGCCGCTTTGCGGAATTGGCCACGTTTGGTTGACGGTGTTAACGGTGTTTCTTCATCGACCCAGCCGCCATTATGGTCACCGTAGACACCTGTGGTCGATAGATATCCCACCCATTCAAACTGGTCTTTACGCGCCTCAAGCGCGTCCGCGTATCGGTTCAAAACAGGATCGCCATCCTCGCCTGGCGCGACCGAGGTTAGGACATGCGTCGCCTTATCCAATAACGGCTCCAGATCCGTACCCGGCCAAGTCACCATCTCGGTTCCATCAATCAAAGTGGCACTTCTTGATGTGCCAATCACGCGCCACGCTTCTTTTGGCATAATGGCGGCCAAGGCACGGGCGCTATATCCATGGCCTATGCTAAGCAGTGTTTTCACTTGGCACCCCTTGCGCAAGCGCCCAACGCGCGGCGTCCTGAATGGTCTGGTCAGGATCATGCAACATTGGCTCGGCCTTTGCACGCAAATCAGCATCGCCCGAATTCCCAATCGCGTACAAAACGTTGCGAATGAACTGATTGCGACCAATACGTTTTATCGGGTTTTTGGAAAACCGCGTGCGGAACATCGCATCATCCAAACTTAACAACTCTGCCAAGTCAGGGTTCGCTATCTCTGCACGCGGGGCATAACCGATATCCCGTGCCTCTTGCGCAAACTTATTCCAAGGACAAGCCGCCAAACAATCATCGCAACCATATATGCGATTGCCGATCAAGGCGCGTAGATCCAACTCAATCGGCCCTTTATGTTCGATGGTTAGATACGAAATGCATCGCCGCGCATCCAACTGGTAAGGTTCAGGAAACGCATCCGTCGGACAGATATCCAAACAGGCACGACATGAACCACAATGATCAATTTCTGCAACGTCTTTGGGCAAATCCATCGTTGTGAAAATTGCGCCGATGAAAAACCAGTTGCCCAGTTCCCGCCCGACCAAGTTGGTATGCTTCCCCTGCCACCCTAGTCCAGCCGCGGCCCCCAACGGCTTTTCCATCACCGGGGCAGTATCGACAAATACTTTGATTTCGGTACCTTCCGCTTGATCAATCAACCAGCGCCCAACCCGTTTCAAACGCTTTTTGACCAAATCATGGTAGTCACGGTTTTGCGCATAGGACGAAATCACCGCGCGTGTTCTATCGTCCAGCAAGTCTAACGGATTATAGTCAGGGGTATATGGTTCGGCCAACATGATTACTGATTTTGCATCTGGCCACAGCGCTGTTGGATTGCCCCGCCAATTCATGCGATCCGCCATCCAGGACATTTGACCGTGATAACCTTTGTCGACAAAATCCGCCAAACGATCAGATGCATCAGGGATGGCATCAGGGCTGCAAATGCCCATCTGGGCAAACCCAGCCTCTAGGGCAAACTTTGAAAGCTGCTCTTTCAGCCCCATTAAAAATCTAGATCAGCATAGTGGGGCGGCTGCGGAAAGCCGGAAATCTGATCTGCCAAGATCGACCGAAATGCGGGTCTTGATTTCAGCGTTGCGTACCAGCTTTTCACCAATGGCGCACGATCCCAGTCCACGTCTGAAATATAATCTAGACAGCTGATTTGTGCAGCCGCAGAAAAATCAGCCAGCGACAATTGTCCACCCGCAAGCCAACGGCGGCGGTCTAGCAACCACTCCATATAATCCAGATGCATCTTGATTTGACGCGATCCTTCTTTGACTTTTGAGCTTTCGGGGTATCCAATACCCATGACCTTTTTCATCATGCGTTCGCCCAAAAGGTTGACCGTCACCTCGGTGTAGAATTTATCATCAAACCAGCTAACCAAACGGCGCACCTCGGCACGATCTTCTAAATTCTTGGGCATCAACGGTGGGTTTGGATACTTTTCTTCCAGATATTCACAAATCGCGTTCGATTCCGACAAAGTAATCTCTGCTGTTTTCAGAACCGGAACCTTGCCTGCTGGATTTAAGCGGCGAAAATCAGGGCGGTCTTGCCAGAACTTTTCTTCGACCAATTCAACTTCTATGCGTTTTTCAGCCAAAACCAACCGAGCTTTGCGCGAAAAGGGAGAAAACGGGAAATGATATAGACGGTTCATATCGATATTTCTGATCAGGTTGCTGCAACCCTTGTGCCAATTCTTACTGCGTTTTTCAATGGGTGATTAAGCGGACTAGAAACAAGATGCGCGGCCATCTGCCTGTATTGTTTTGGCACCTGAAATCGCCCGTACCGTACGTCGGCGCACCAATTTGCTGGGACGGCTCGCGGATCTTACTTTGGGATTAGGCAGTATAGCAGCCAAGCGAGCCGCTTGGGTCTGGGTTATCTGCGATGGCATGGCGCCAAAATAATGCTTCGCACCGGCAGCTGCACCAAACACACCCGCATCGAATTCGGCCACGTTTAAGTAGACCTCGACGATCCGCTTCTTCGACCAAGTCAACTCGATCAGAAAGGTGAACCAAGCTTCTAGCCCTTTGCGCAGCCAAGAACGCCCGTGCCATAGGAATACATTCTTTGCGACCTGTTGTGACAGCGTAGAACCGCCGCGCTGAGCACCTTCATTCCAAGCTTGTTTGATTGCATCGATGTCAAATCCACTATGATTACAGAAATTTGCATCTTCAGATGCGACAACTGCCAGCGCCATTGACCGCGAGAACTCCTCAATAGGGGTCCATTGCTGCTTGATTGATCCAAGCCGAGCTTGTTCTTGGCGCATATAAATGCCCTTGGGTGGATTGGCTTTGGAAAAGATTGCCGCCAGTAAAATCGACACCAACACAAGTCCAGCCACCAGCATAAACACCCTAGAAAACAGCCGCCGAAATAGACCACGCTTGCGTGGTTTCGCGTTTGCCTGCGGCTTTGCCCTCGCCTTGTCTTTGGCTTTGCTGGTCGTTTTTCTTGCCATCCGCAATTTCTATCATGATCAACTAGGAATGACAGGGCTAAGCAGAGCTTAATTCCGCTCGTTCACCTCTTTGACATAATCGATCATGCGCGGATGAACTTGTTTGGAGTACAGTGTCCAAACAGGCGCAAACGCGGTAATCCATTCTGCACGGCGGCTTTCTGATAGGCTGCGAATAACACCTCCATCGTCAAGTATCCGTTGCTTGGCATCTTCGCTTTGGTCAAACACATCGCGATTTTGCTTTGCTGTCACCTCTTGCACAATTGTCAAAAAGACAGAGCTGACATCGCTTGGCATGCTTTTGATCCACTTATCTGTCGCCAGAATAATGTTCCCGTCAACGGCGTGGTTGGTTTCGGTAACCCCCGACTGTACCTTGTGCAGGTCTTTGTCATACAGATTGGGCCAAGTTCCTTCAGTGCCATTCACACTGCCATTCTGTAAAGCTGCAAAAGTTTCAGCAAAGCTGATAGATTGGGGTTTGGCATCCACCGCTTTGAATTGTTCAATCGACACTTGTGTTCCAGTGCTGGCGAAAACCATATCTTTCAAATCTGTCGGCTTAGTTACCACGCGATCAGCGCTCATCTGCAAAAAGCCACCATGCCAAAATCCCAGCCCACGAATTCCTTTGCCGATCAGTGCATTTTTCAACAACTCACCAGTTAAAGAGCTTTGGAAGTCTTCAACCGCTGCGTAGTTTTTGAACATAAACGGTAATGAAAAAAGACGGAACGCATCCGTGTATTTTTCCAATTTGTTATAACTGGGGACGGCCAATTGGATATCGTTCTGGACTAAGGCAATGATTACGCGTTCGTCGGTGTACAGGATCGAGTTTCCGTACACCTCCATGCATGCTTTGCCGTCCAGTTCGGTATTTACGCGTTTTTCCAGCTCTGACGCGGCGTTTCCGATAGGGTGGTTAAAGCCACGATTGACGTGGCTCATGCGGATAACAATCTCTCCACCATCACATCTGGCAAAACTTGGGCTAGCAGTTCCAAGAACTGCAAACGCCATTATAGCAAGAAACCATTTCATCGACATTCCCCCGTGCTTTGACGGCGACCTTAGTTAACAGATCGTTGCTATTGCAAGAGGGATAACGGGAATTTACTTGAATGTATCAAGTATACCCCATGAATCATGCAGTCTTTTCTTTTGGATTATCACTCAGTGGTGCGTCTAGGCGATTCAGCATTTCGGTTGGGCAGACTTGGACGAAATTCGCCAACTCTTGATCCCAATCATGCAAAATTTGCTTGGCCTTTGGGCTGAACGTTTCGCCCAAGTGTTCTTCAATCAACGATTTTAACTGAGTTTCCCAATGCGCAGACGTAACTGGCACCGCTTTAAGACCTTCCATATTCGCCAGCTCTTCAAACCGACCTTTTGGATCATAAACGTAGGCCATACCACCCGTCATACCAGCCCCGAAGTTGGCGCCAATACTTCCTAGAATGACAGCAACGCCGCCCGTCATGTATTCGCAACCATTCGTACCACAGCCTTCGATCACCACTGACGCGCCAGAATTGCGAACGGCAAATCGTTCACCTGCACGACCGTTGGCGAACAGCTTGCCAGCCGTGGCACCGTATAGAACCGTATTCCCGATAATGGTGTTTTCCGCAGCAATCAGCGGGCTGGACAAGGGCGGGCGTACGACGATTTTGCCGCCAGACAAACCTTTGCCGACATAGTCATTCGCGTCACCCGATACTTCCAACTTCAAACCAGGGGCGGCGAATGCGCCCAAAGACTGTCCAGCTGACCCCGTTAATTTGACTGTCAAATGATCCTCTTGCAGATCGTTGTTCATGCCAAATTTCTGCACAATGTGGCTAGAGACACGTGTACCAATGGTGCGGTGCGTGTTTTGCACCGCATAAGACAGTTGCATCTTTTCCGCCTTGTTAAAGAACGGTTCAGCATCATTTACAATTTCCGCATCCAGTGTGTCAGGCACAGTCTGGCGCGGTCGCTTGCGGTCATAATTGATCGTCGTTGCATCATCGAGACTGATCAGCAGCGGGTTTAAATCCAGATCATCAAGATGTGCTGATCCACGGCTGACTTGCGCCAACATGTCAGCGCGACCAATCACCTCGTCCAGTGACCGCATCCCTAAGGACGCCAGTACTTCGCGGACTTCCTGGGCGTAGAACGTGATCAGGTTGACGACTTTGTCTGCTGTACCTGTAAATTTCTTGCGCAATTCTTCGTCTTGAACACAGACCCCAACAGGGCAGGTATTCGACTGGCACTGACGGACCATTATGCAGCCCATCGCGATCAGCGCTGCTGTACCAATGCCGTACTCTTCTGCACCTAACATGGCGGCGACAACGATGTCGCGGCCGGTTCGCAAACCGCCATCGGTCCGCAGTGTCACGCGATCACGTAAATTGTTCATCGCAAGAACTTGATGCGCTTCTGACAACCCCATTTCCCAGGGCAAGCCTGCGTATTTAATCGATGTCGCTGGCGACGCGCCGGTACCACCATTGTGGCCAGACACCAAAATTACGTCGGCCTTCGCTTTGGCAACGCCAGCAGCTATTGTGCCAACACCAGATGAAGACACAAGTTTCACCGTCACTTTGGCGCGCGGATTGATCTGCTTAAGATCATAAATCAACTGTGCCAAATCCTCGATACTGTAGATATCGTGATGCGGTGGTGGCGAGATTAAAGTCACGCCAGGGGTGGAGTGTCGTAGGCGCGCAATCAATTCGGTCACCTTGATGCCAGGCAATTGCCCACCTTCACCAGGTTTAGCGCCTTGGGCAACCTTGATTTCAAGCTCTTCACAATTGTTCAGATATTCGGCTGTTACACCAAAACGACCAGAAGCAACTTGTTTAATTTTCGCGGACGGATTGTCGCCATTTGGTTCTGGGTGGAAATGCGCCGGATCTTCGCCGCCTTCGCCACTGTCAGATTTTGCGCCAATACGGTTCATCGCCACGTTCAGCGTTTTATGAGCCTCAGGACTAAGCGCCCCAAGCGACATTCCCGGGGTCACAAAACGCTTGCGGATGGACGTGATGCTTTCCACCTCATCCACAGAAATCGGTTTTGCCGTTGGTTTGAAATCCAACAGATCACGCAAATGAATGGGTGGTGCAGATTGCATCGCTGCACTGTATTTCTTCCACAGATCAAATGACGCACGATCACAGGCAGATTGCAGCATGTGCATTTTCTGCGCTTCCCATGCATGAGTTTCACCAGAGCGGCGGGCCTTGTAGAACCCGCCAATAGGCAAGATGTCTGCACCTTGCACCCAGCCTTTGGTGTGCACTTTGCTAACCTTACGTTGGATGCCGTGCAGACCGATACCAGAAATACGCGAAGTCATACCTGGGAAAAACTCTGCGACCATAGCGCGGGACAATCCCACGGCCTCGAAATTCAGACCGCCGCGATAACTGGAAATAACACTAATGCCCATCTTCGCCATGATCTTCAACAGACCTTGATTGATGGCCTCTTTGTAACGTGCTGCTGCAATCTCCAGCGAGCAATCCAACAAGCCCCGATCAATACGGTCTGCCAAACTGTCCAGCGCCAGATAAGCGTTTACCGTCGTGGCACCACAGCCAATCAAAACAGCGAAATAATGCGGATCTATGCATTCCGCAGACTGCACGTTGATCGAACAAAATGTGCGCAAACCTGCCGAAGTTAGATAGGAATGGACCGCAGATGTCGCAAGGATCATTGGCATAGCTGTGCGCGTTTCGCTTTGTCCCTTGTCAGTCAAAACGATCTGGCCTGCACCAGAGCGCACGGCATCTTCGGCTTGCGATCGAACATGGTCCAATGCCACGCGCAGGCCATTCTGATCGGACCCGTCAAACGTACAGTCGATTGTCGTTACGGAGTTTTCAAACTGATCTACCATAGCATCAAACTGCGCGTTTGATACAAACGGGGACGACAATGTCAAAATCGCAGTCTCGTCGCTGGCGTCATCCAACACATTGCGCAAATTGCCAAACCGCGTGCGCAGGCTCATCACGCGCGCCTCACGCAAGCTGTCAATCGGCGGATTGGTGACTTGGCTGAAATTCTGACGGAAGAAATGCGACAAAGGACGGTACATGTCAGACAAAACCGCTGATGGTGTGTCATCGCCCATCGACGCGATTTGCTCTTTGCCGTCTTCGGCCATCGGATGCAAAATCACCTCAAGCTCTTCAATGGAATAGCCTGCCGCCATTTGGCGTGTGCGCAGCTCTGCTCCAGTAAAGCCGACCACCTCTTTGTTCGCGGCGGTCACTTCGTCCAAATTGATGACCGATTTAACCCACTTGCCAAAGGTTTGGCTGGCGGCCAACTCGTCCTTCAATTCTTCGTCGTGCAGCAATCGACCTGCAACCATATCGACCGCGATCATTTGACCAGGGCCAAGCGCGCCCTTCTCTAGAACAGTCATTTCGTCTGTTGGTACCATGCCAGTTTCGGACCCTGCGATCAGTAACCCGTCGCCTGTCACAACATAACGCATGGGCCGCAAGCCATTACGATCCAGTCCCGCGCAGACCCATTGACCATCAGTCATCGCAAGAGCCGCTGGGCCGTCCCATGGCTCCATAACCGAATTACAGTAGGAGTACATATCCAACCATTCGGCCTTCATCCCATCCGCATTTGCACTTTCGGGTACCAGCAATGTCTTGGCCATAGGTGCGTTACGCCCAGCGCGCACCAACACCTCGAACACCGCATCCAGCGCACCACTGTCGGATGCGCCCGCAGGCACAACAGGTTTGATATCCTCGGCCTGATCACCAAAGTTTTTAGACGCCATGCGAATTTCATGGCTTTTCATCCAATTCACATTGCCCTTCAGGGTATTAATCTCGCCATTATGCGCCAACATACGGAACGGTTGCGCAAGCCACCATTGCGGGAATGTGTTGGTTGAATAGCGCTGGTGATAGATCGCAAAAGCTGACTCAAAACGCTCATCCATCAGATCTGGATAAAACACAGCAACCTGTTCAGCCAGCATCATCCCTTTGTAAATAATTGAACGGCATGACAGAGAACAGAAATAGAAATCATTGATCGAATTGGCCGAGACTTGTTTTTCTATCCGACGACGGATGACGTACAGTTCGCGTTCAAACTGGTCTTCGTCCACACCCTTGGAATTAGATATAAGAATCTGTTCGATCTCTGGTCGTGTGGCGTTTGCTTTCTCGCCCAAGCAAGAAACATCCACCGGCACGTGGCGCCAGCCATAGATGTAATAACCCATGCGCAAAACTTCGGTTTCGACAATCGTACGACAGCTCTCCTGAGCGGCAAAGTTCGTGCGAGGCAGGAACACTTGTCCAACCGCGACCAGTTCATCATAGCGCGGCTTGTGACCTGTTCGTTCGATTTGATCATAGAAAAACGGTACGGGAATTTGTACATGGATACCCGCGCCATCGCCAGTTTTACCATCCGCGTCAACTGCACCACGATGCCACACCGCGCGCAATGCCGCGATACCATTATCAACGACTTTACGCGACGCTTTGCCGTCGATCGACACGACCAAACCAACACCACAAGATGAGTGTTCTTCCGCCTCTGAATACATACCATGCTCTGCCATATAGGCGCGCTTAGCTTCTTGGTTTGCTTTCCAATTTACATCATATTTTGTCATTGGTTTATCCTTCTTCCGACGCACCAGCGGCGGCGAATACTTCGGCCCCTGTCATGTCTTTGGTTTTTTCGGCAAAGCTGTAGCCATGCGGTTTTTCGTCGATGAAAATCTGACTGTCGAATGTCATGTCAGACAAATCATCCAAGGTACCAGCGCCAATATGATACTCTTGTGCGGCGGGGATATCGAGGGTCAGTTTGTAATACAGGCTGGTGCCGCAAGTTTTACAATGCGCTCGTTCAGCCCAGTCAGATGATTGGTGGGTAGCGATGTTTTCGGCGCCATCAAATTTCACGTTTTTCGCGGCGAAAGCCAAAAACACGCCGCCACTGAATTTGCGACACATAGAACAATGGCACGCGCCATAGTTGCCATCGGTCTGCGCGGTATAGTTTATTGCCCCGCATAAGCAACTACCCGATTTTGAAGTCAAACTACTCATACATTTCACTCCTTCATTTTCAGATAATGCGGCACCATAAAGCATGCCGTTGCAACAAAGAAAAACACTGACCCAGCGGTGGACATATAGTCACCAGCTTTCAGTCCGCCGTACACATAGATCGCGGCACAAATCAGATAGCCCCACCAGCCCAGCGTTATGAAACTGCGCGCGCTCATTGTGCTGCAATCGCTGCGCGCTGGTTCGCATATTCAATGATGCTATCCGCAGCTTCGCGTCCGTCTCGTATGGCCCAAACAACCAGTGATGCGCCGCGTACAATGTCACCCGCAGCATAAACCCCATCAAGACTTGTTGCATGTGTTTTGAAGTCCGCTTTGATCGTTCCCCAACGGGTTACATCCAATCCTTCGGTGTTCCACAAGGTCGGCAAGTCTTCTGGTAAAAATCCCAGCGCTTTGATCACCAAATCAGCGTCTTCGGTATAGTCTGCACCTGCAATCTCTTCGGGGCTTTGTCGGCCAGATGCATCTGGTGCACCCAATCGCATTTTGGAAACAATCACGCCGGTAACGTCGCCTTCGCCGGTGAACCCTTTGGGGGCGGACAGCCACACAAATTCAACACCTTCTTCGATGGCGTTCTGGGTTTCGCGTTGCGATCCTGGCATGTTTTTTTGATCACGGCGGTACAGGCATTTAACCGACTTCGCACCTTGGCGGGTTGCTGTACGCACACAGTCCATGGCGGTATCGCCGCCGCCGATAACAACGACATTTTTCCCTTTGGCGTCCAATTCGCCACTTTCAATCTCTGGAACTTTGTCACCAAAGTTTAGACGATTAGAGGCAGTAAGATAATCGATGGCTTTGACGATGCCGTCATTTCCAGACCCAGG
>CALDZS010000047.1 GCA_937944065.1 uncultured Amylibacter sp.
CATCACGCGCGAAACCTTGGTCATTCGAAATTCCCAAGGTGACTTGGTGAACCGCGACATGCGAGAGCTGGATTTGAAAGCAACCAACACCGACAAAGGCATTCACAAACATTTCATGTCGAAAGAAATCGCTGAGCAGCCAACAGTTTTGGGTGATGCGATCAAGCATTACCTTAGCAAAGACCGTATGAGCATCGACATACCGGGACTGGATATAGATTTCACCAAAGTTTCTCAGATCAGCATGGTTGCTTGCGGTACAGCCTATCTGGCCTGTAACGTTGCAAAATACTGGTTCGAACAAATCGCGGGTATCCCAGTCGATCTAGATGTCGCATCAGAGTTCCGCTACCGTGAGCCGCCGTTGCGCGAAAATACGTTGGCGATTTTTGTCAGTCAGTCTGGTGAAACTGCAGATACGCTGGCCGCGTTACGCTATTGTAACGACAATTTCGCAACGACATTGGGCGTTGTCAACGTACCCGAAAGCTCGATCGCACGTGAATCCTCGCAAAGCCTGCAAATTCATGCAGGCATTGAGGTGGGTGTCGCATCTACCAAGGCCTTTACCTGTCAACTGACTGTGTTGCTGGCCATGGTAATCAACGCGGCTGTCCAGCGCGGCAAGCTAGACAAAAAAGGCGAGACAGAACTGGTCACGGCCTTGCAAGGCCTGCCGACCAAGATCAACGAGGCCTTGGATTGTGAAAAGCAAATCATCTCGATCAGCCGCAAATTGGCAAAATCGACCGACACCTTGTTTTTGGGGCGCGGCAGTTTGTTCCCAATCGCGCTTGAAGGCGCGCTGAAACTGAAAGAGATCAGTTATATTCACGCTGAAGGCTATGCCAGTGGCGAATTGAAGCACGGTCCGATAGCGTTGGTTGACGAAAACATGCCCATCGTTGTGTTTGCCCCCAAAGACGCGCTATTCGACAAAACCGTTAGCAACATGCAAGAAGTTATGGCGCGGCGCGGCAAGGTTTTGTTGTTCACCAACAAAGAAGGTGCACAGATTGCAGGTGAAGGCACGTGGAATGTCGTCGAGATGCCCGATATTCATCCAGTGCTTGCACCAATTTTGTACGCGATCCCAGCGCAACTGCTGGCATACCATACAGCCGTCGCCAAGGGCACAGATGTGGATCAACCGCGCAATTTGGCAAAGTCTGTTACGGTCGAGTAACCTAATCAAAGGCCCAACTGAACTAGCAGAGCAAAGCTAGTACTTTGCTGTGAGTTCTTCTAGGAAATAGCTTACAAATTGTACGCGACCAGCCAAGTTTGACTTGGCATAAATCGCTGAATTATGTGCCTTTATCGCGCCTTCAGTCGTGCCGCGAAGTTCCGCAATTTCAGCGATCGAGAACCCTTTGATGATGAGCATTGCGATTTCTTGCTCGCTTGGCGTCAATGCCCACGCGGCGAATTTTGATAGCAGCAATGTATGAAATGAACTGGCCGCTACTTCCAACTGTTCCTCAACGCGGTTGGCGCGTTTCTGAATTGAGAATAAAATGTAGTTGGTGAAAATTAGCCCTATCAACATGGCAATGAACGAGGTGATTTCAATCACCTCGAACAACTCCCAAGAGACTTCATAGTCTCTTAGTCCCAACAAAGAAGTCAGGAAATAATAGGCGAATAGGCATACCGCCAAAAGCTGTATGCCTAACACCACAAGGACTAACCCGCGATTTACCACCGCAACCTGTCCGCTGTCTGCCTTGTTGTTAATGGTCCAATTACAAAAGAAGCATTCTTAGTCATCATCACTATCGTCATCATCGTCGTCGCTGTCATCATCATCGCCGTCGTCGTCGCTGCTGTCATCACCGTCATCGCTGTCGTCATCATCTTCGTCGCTGCTGTCGTCGCCGTCATCATCGTCATCGCTGTCATCATCATCATCGTCGTCGTCACTGCTATCGTCGCTGCTATCGTCGCTGTCATCATCGTCGCTGCTGTCGTCGTCATCGTTGTCGTCATCATCATCATCGTCATCATCCCGTTCAATTTTGTCTTTCACAACATTGCCCGAGGCGCTGATAACCAACTCCCTTTCTTCACCATCACGTTTAGCTTTGATTTTCGTGCGACCAAGAAAGGTCTTCTTGATTTGAACTCGTGTATAACCTTCCGATTTCAACCCCTCCAAGACAGATTCTATCGTGGTCTGAGCGCTCGCTGCACCAGCAAGCCAAACAGCAGCAACCAAGGCGCTGGTGAATTTTAACTGACGTTTCATCATAATTCCTTTCGAGTTTGGGTTTTGTTCTGAACATTTGCGTGTTTACAGAAACATCGAACACGTTATCACGCTTAAAAACCACTTAACTTTGGTACCGGTTTGCAAAACCTAGACCAAGGATTAGATTTTATTTCCTGCCCCACAGAGTCGACCTTGTCATGGTTTCATCATAGGAAGGCACTCATGTTAACAGAAAAGCGGTTTTAAACCATGATCGAAACCAAAGATGCATTGGAACAGTTGGCCGCGCTTCAAAGTGCAAGTATTGCAGCCAAACAGGCCAAGGCGAACAAAGTCGAACGCCCGTACCTTGGCGTGCACCCC
>CALDZS010000048.1 GCA_937944065.1 uncultured Amylibacter sp.
GTGTGTAATGCTGAACTTTGTGTTTTGCTGACCGACTTGACAGAATAGAACACGAATTGGGTTTCGCTCTTCGTTGAAACCGTTGGGCGTTATCAGTGCACCCTGTTGCAACTCGGTAGAGTTGGGAACACTATCCCATACCCTTGCACATTGCTTCCGCTCGCGCTTTCCGCTCATCTCAGATTCTGCCAATGCACACGCGGTAATCAATGGACGCAGATACTCACCCATATTCTTGGGCACATCTGCGCAAAGCTCTCTTGCTTGATCATCAGATTTTTCCAATGGGTCAGCCGCCGCATATGCGTTTTTGATTTCTCGCACACCATTTTTGACCGCCAGTTCACGGTGGCTGACAATATTTTCGGGCAGATTGGTAATGGTGTTCTCTAGCTCAAGAATTGCTTTGGCCAGATAAGTCTGCTCTGATGGGGCGGCACTAAAATCTTCGTCAAAGTTAAACCAATTGTTGCGGCGCAAACTGTCTATATTCGGTGCAGAGTTCTTGATCCGTTTAATCCGACGATTAAACTTTTCCATAAAGTCATCTTGGAAATGCGCCGCACTGGCACGCTCGCATGCGCTATGCAGAGCTTGGGTGACGAAGATCTTCGTCTCGTCGCGCTTTTTCGCACGGCGGCGGCAATATCCACCCAGATCGAACAATGGAACAGGCGATGCCGATAGGCCATCGGTTACTATTTTTTCTTCAACTTCCACCGCTTCGGCCAGTTTTTCATCCAAAGCCTTGCGCGCCAGATCATCGCAATCGATGAACACGTCCAGCGCCAGTGTGTTTTCAGATTTGTATCCACCATGAAGCGAGAAGCATATCTTCTCTAACTCATCATAGCCGAGCGAGCGATCGTTTAGGCGTCCAACCATTTCCACACGAAGCGGTGCGACCGCTTCTTTCCGGGCTTTGCGTAACACTGGTCCAGTAAACCGTTCAATCTCGTCGCCTTTGATACGAGCGGTCCCTTTTTTGTCCAGCTTTATCGTCAACCAATGGGCATCGCGCATGCTTTCTATGGTACGGCGCTGGCTTATCAAACGATCCCGTTCTGTGATGATCAAATCCATAGTTTCTTTTTTCTTCTCGATCGTGCTCCAATACTTTTCGACCGATTTAGATACACGATCACCCTTGGGGCAGGCCGAGGTATAGGCGACCATTTGGCTGGAAAAATCCTTGGTCCAATATTCTAACGCCAAACCAGAAAGATTGATCATGAAGTCGTCTGAGCTGGTGCGGCGTCCAAGCAACGGCAGCCGAGAACAGATTTCAGTTGGATCTTGATTGGCAAACTGAATAGGGTCCTTGCCAGCCAAAAACGCACGATCAGATCTCTGAACTTGAATTTTGGCTACAACATCGCGTTGTTTCTGCATCAAATCTTTGTCTTCGACGTTTCCAATGATCCGAAATATTTCGGCAATCGCGCTGGTTACATCAAAATCTGCGGTTTCAGGGTCTGACGCAATTTTGGTTTGCTGTTCGCCGTAATTTTCCCAAAATAGCTTTTCACTATAAGTGATTTTACCTTTCTGCGCCGGAATTTGCGCACTAGGTAACAATTCAAATGGCGGCAAGTTTGGTTTTAACGCCAACACTTGGTCCACCGTGTCGCGATCGATTTGTTGCATGCTCAGAAGGCTAGAATATTCTGACATGCGATCAGCAAAGCTGGCGACCGATGCTACATTCATATCCGAGCAACGTTTATCCTTGTCTCCGCGACGATCTGAAACCTCTATCTCTGGGCCATCGGGGGTGGATAAGTTGAGAATTTTAAACCGGGGCTGGCCGCGCTTGTCTTCTAATTGGATGCTATCGCTAAAATCCTTGTTCCATTCACTGCGCGTGCGCCGCCCGTTAGACGCTTCTGTTTCAACCGCAATCACATTAACACGGTCGCCCGACCGTTCGATCCGCCACTCACTTAAAAAACTGCGATTACTGCATTTATACTGATCAGATCGGTAAAACCCTGCATCCGCGTGGGCCGCATTTGAAAGAAGGGCGAAAAAGACCAAAAATATAATATGTTTCATAGTGAACAAGTTGAAAGCAGTTTTCCAGATTTTACAATAAGATTCTTTGGATTTGTGGGGCAATTCTACGCAAATTTGTCTTGTGGGTACGATCTTCATTCTTCTAATGCCCTCGGATGTTCCTATTTGGGGCTATACATTTCGGCCAGTACACGGTAGCGCCTGCAACTTGGGCTATGTGATGCTGTCGTTGGGAAATGGCATTTATGCCTTTCATGGGGCGAAGTCCCCGCAATAACGAGACAGTTAACCAGCTATATGCGGTGAATTGACCTGTGGTCATGCCCGATAGCCAAACAAAGAAAATGATCATGATACAAACACTCGCAGATGCGTTGGCCAGCCAGGGCTATGAAACCTTAACACCTGTCCAGATAGCTGTGACCGAGACACAGAATGATGCCGCTGATCTTTTGGTCTCGGCGCAAACGGGGTCGGGTAAAACAGTGGGCTTCGGTTTGGCAATAGGGCCGACGATCCTGAACGAAGATGGAAAATTTGACCGCGCAAGTGCACCCTTGGCCTTGATTATCGCGCCAACGCGTGAGCTGGCGTTGCAGGTGAAACGCGAGCTGGCTTGGTTGTATGGAAAAACTGGTGCTGTTGTCGCGTCTTGTGTGGGCGGAATGGACATGCGTGATGAACGACGGTCGTTGGAACGTGGCGCGCATATTGTTGTGGCAACGCCGGGTCGTTTGCGTGATCACATTGGCCGTAGGTCAATTAACCTGTCTGAAGTGCGGGCTGTTGTGCTGGACGAAGCGGACGAGATGTTGGATCTTGGGTTTCGCGAAGACCTAGAATTCATTCTAGGCGAGGCGCCCGATACCCGCCGCACATTGATGTTTTCGGCCACGGTGCCAAACAGTATTTTGAATTTAACTAAGCAATATCAAAATGATGCAGTGCGTATTTCAACCGTCGCCGAAAAAGCGCAGCACACAGATATTGATTATATCGCAATGGCAGTGTCGCCGCGCGATGGGGAAAACGCAATTATCAATGTTTTGCGGTATTATGAAGCGCCAAACAGTTTGGTGTTTTGCAACACACGCGCGATGGTTAATCGGTTGACCACCCGCCTTTCAAACCGTGGATTTTCAGTTGTAGCACTGTCGGGTGAGCTGTCTCAGACGGAACGGACGCACGCTTTGCAATCAATGCGCGATGGGCGCGCGCGGGTTTGTGTAGCCACCGACGTTGCCGCGCGCGGGATTGATTTGCCGAAACTTGACTTGGTCATCCATGCAGAGCTGCCGCAAAACCATGAAACCTTGTTGCACAGATCAGGTCGTACAGGCCGCGCTGGGCGCAAAGGGGTAAGTGCAATGATTGTGCCTGCACGCGCGCGCAAAAAGGCAGAACGTTTGTTGGGTATGGCCAAAGTTACCGCCAGCTGGACGGAAGCGCCGTCAGCAAAGGCCATTATAGAAAAAGACCAAGATCGTTTGATGGCGGATGCCACATGGACAACCGAGGTGAGCAAGGCAGAGCGCGGATCAGTGGATCGTTTGGTTGAAACATTCAGCGCGGAACAATTGGCGGCTGCGTTTTTCCGCATTTATATCGCCAATCAGTCTGCACCAGAAGAATTGGCACCATCAGGCGAAAAAGGTGCGCCGAAGGCACGGGGCGATTTTGGCGCTTCTGTTTGGTTCTCTATCTCTGGTGGGCGCAAAGCTGATGCTGAGCCACGCCG
>CALDZS010000049.1 GCA_937944065.1 uncultured Amylibacter sp.
GGTGTAGTTGGTTAAGGTATAATCCGGCTCTTTCTCCGATGTATATGCCAGAATAAAAGATGCGTGGGTATCGGGACTTAGGGTTGCTGGTCGTGTTAACCGCACCCCCAAGGACAGATCGCGCCCATCTGTTTCGCCGCCCAATCCAGTCACCGCTGCATCAAATCGCAACCGCTCGCCGCCACCCATTAGGTTTCGGTGTATCCAGAACCCTTCTAATGACACACCTTCCGTCGTTGAAATGGACGCACCTGCACCAATGCGGCGCAGCTTTGCTTCGACGACCGTGGCAGTGATGTCAAATGTCCCGTCTGCGTTAACTTCCTTTGCTTCGGTAATTGCTACCGTAGAAAATATCCCAGTTTCACGCAATCGATTTGCGGCCAATCTAATTTTTTCAGGATCGTAAACTTCTCCTGTTTCAAGACCCGCTATTTTCAAAACACGGTTCAGGCGCATACGCTCGTGTCCAACGATCTTTAGCTGGCCAAATCTGGCAACTGGTCCAGGGTCAATTTTAAACGCCGCATCGAGCGTGGCCGTAGTATGATCCGCGATGATTGTTTGGTCATCTACCCGAACAGTTGGTCTGCCGTCATTGCGCCATGCGTCAATTACATCATCCACAGCCTCTTGGATAACTTGTGATTGCGCAGGCAATCCCTTGTTAAACTCAGGGATAGTGACGTGCCCAGTTGGACGAGGTGAAATTGAAAGGTTGCCAAATTTGAATAATTTGCCTTCGTTGATTGTGACGCTGACGCTGTTAATCTTGGTTAATTGTTCAAACGGGGAATAATCGGCAGCCTCTTTACCGTTGATCTGAATGCTGATGTTGCCGCCGTAGTACCCCTGTTCATATAGATTACTTAAGAACCGCGCATAGTCAGATTGCGCAGCGGCCAAGATTTCAGAGTTGGTCGTGTCCGCGTTTGAAACTGCCGCGTATAATAATGAGATGTCTATAAATTCCGCGCGCAACTCGGTGTTTGCCGCGAATTTAATTGGCCTGTTTTGCGCGTTACTTGCAGTGCCCGATGAACACGCAAGCATTGTGGCCACCATCAAACCGCATTTGAGCCCTGCCTTTAACCGGTTTGGCGCCCTTTCAATTGAGTTTTTAGAATGCGAAATAATAGTTGGCACAGGAAAATCAGCTTTCTTTCCGGCGCAGTCACGCTGGTCATACATTGAGTTAGCGGAACTTACTGTGAATTCAACCCAGTGAAAATCCTTTCTTTGAAAACATTAAAAAACAGGCAATAATTTTCTATGCGTTCAAATGTTACATTCATTCCAGATTAAACCAGTACATCCGACCTTGCTAATGGAAATCACGACTTGGAAACAGGCGTTTAGCTTGTTCACGTGGGTGACGTGCACTGGGTGTGGTTTTGCGTGGTCGGGGCACATCATCCGCCTGTGGTTGGGTGACACCGATCGCGTCATCCATCGGGTGCCCAAGCTCTGACAATTTATGGGACATATCCGTGATCTCTTGCGCGATTAAATGCACGACAATCCCTTCGCGTTGCAAATATCCGCGAACATGTAACAATCGCCCGCCCATAACCACGCGCCGAAATCTTTCATACACCTTTGGCCAAACCACCACATTACTGACCCCTGTTTCGTCTTCTAAGGTCAGAAAAATCACCCCGGATGCAGTGCCAGGGCGTTGACGTGTAATAACAAGTCCACAAACCGCATAACGGCCAAGTTTGACTGTTTGCAGCGCTTCGTGCGGGGTGATGTCGGATATCGTTGGTCGCAACAGTTCCATCGGATGTGCACGCAAGGTTAGACGTGTGGAAACGTAATCCTCGACCACCTCCTCCCCCAGATGCATGGTCGGCAAGTTAACTGTCGGTTCCGAAATGCTTTCACCGTCAATTGGATCATTAAACAACGGCAACGGGTTCTGGCTACGAATGGCTTTGACCTGCCACAAGGCCGCGCGCCGCGTTAGCCCCATATCCGAAAATGCGTCCGCCTCGGCCAACCGTTCCAACGCAGCTGGAAACAGACCAGCACGCAACCACACGCTTTCTGGGTCGGGATAACCATTGCCGCGCGCGGCGGTGATCCAATTTGCATCAACCTCTTTCAAACCCTTGATCTGACGAAACCCTAGACGCAAAGCCAACGCACCATCGGCACGGCGCTCCAACGTATTATCCCATTCACTGCTATTCACACAGATCGGACGCACTTCTACCCCATGTTCACGCGTGTCACGGACAATTTGGGCGGGCGCATAAAACCCCATGGGCTGAGAGTTTAAAAGCGCGCAGGCAAATACTGCGGGGTGATGACATTTTAACCAAGCAGAAACATAGGCCAACAGGGCAAAGGCCGCGGCGTGGCTTTCAGGAAAGCCGTAATCGGCAAATCCTTCTATCTGAGAAAAACAGCGTTCAGAAAAATCGGGATCATATCCATTTTCCAACATCCCCGCGATAAACTTATCGCGAAACACGCCAATTGTCCCCATCCGGCGAAAGGATGCAATGGAACGGCGCAAGCGATCAGCCTCTTCTGGTGTAAACCCTGCAGCAACAACAGCGATTTGCATCGCCTGTTCTTGAAACAGTGGCACCCCAAGGGTTTTGGCCATGACTTCTTTCAACGCATCAGACGGATAACTAACGTTTTCAAGCCCTTGGCGACGCTTAATATACGGTTGAACCATACCACCTTGAATGGGCCCAGGGCGCACGATGGCCACCTCAATCACCAGATCATAGAAGGTTCGGGGTCTCATCCGTGGCAGGAAGTTCATTTGGGCACGGCTTTCCACCTGAAACACACCGACCGCATCGGCAGCACATAGCATGTCATAAGTTGCGGTGTCTTCTTGCGGTACTGTCGCAATGCTAAAGTCTTGTCCGTCATGCTGCTGCATCAACGCAAATGCCTTGCGGATACAACTAAGCATTCCCAACCCCAAGACATCAACCTTTAGAATGCCAAGCGCGTCGATATCATCCTTGTCCCACTCGATGATAGTGCGGTCTTCCATCGCGGCGTTTTCAATCGGACACAGTTCATCCAACCGCCCCTTGGTAATGACAAATCCACCAACATGTTGTGATAAATGTCGTGGAAAACCAATCAGTTCACCGATTAACTTAATCGTCTGCATCAAACGTCGATCAGTTGGATCAAGTCCCAATTCGCGTATACGATCTAGGTCGATGCCGCCATTGGTCATACCCCAAATTTGCCCCGACAACCCAGACGTCACATCTTGTGACAGCCCCATTACCTTGCCCACTTCGCGGATTGCGGCACGGGTTCTAAAATGGATCACAGTGGCGCAAAGTCCCGCACGCTCGCGGCCATATTTTTTATAAATCCACTGGATTACCTCTTCGCGGCGTTCATGTTCAAAATCCACATCGATGTCAGGCGGTTCGCCGCGGTACCTTGAGACAAACCGTTCAAACACCATAGAAATCTGATCTGGGCGAACATCGGTAATGCCCAAAAGGTAGCATAGGATTGAATTGGCAGCCGACCCGCGGCCTTGGCACAGAATGCCTTGGGATCGCGCATATTGAACAATATCATGAACCGTCAGGAAATAGGCTGGAAATTTCAAATGCGCGACAACAGCCAATTCCTTGTCCATCATTGCATGCACTTTGTCCGACGCGCCTTTTGGATAGCGTTTTACCAAACCTTCGCGGGCCAACCGTTCCAACCGCTGTTGCGAGGTTTCGCCGCTTGCGACCTCTGTCGGGTATTCATAGGACAGCTCTGCCAAGTCAAAGCTGCATCTATCTGCGATTTCCATGGTGCGGCGCAATGCGGCTGGATAATCCCGGAATATTCGCGCCATATCAGAGCCGCCTTTCAATCGGCGCTCTGAATTGGCCAATGACCGCGTGCCAATTTGATCGATTGTCAGGTGTTCGCGCATACAGGTCAGCACGTCAGCCAATTTGCGACGGTCGCCGCGGTGCATAAGAACATCGCCCACGGCCACCATCGGCGCACATGTTTTTTGCGCCAACCGTGCGCAGGCTGCCAGATACGCCTGATCACTGCCATTGTAACGGGGGCTGGCCCCTAAGAACACATGATTGGGAAATTTTCGTTGCACCTTTTGGATGTCATTGATTGCATTCCTTAACTTCCCTTTAGGCAAACCAATCAGGATCATACCTTTGCAGGCTTGCAGCATATCTGCCAAATCCAGATGACAACTTCCCTTCTCTGCGCGTCGTTTACCCAATGTTAACAATCGGGTAAGCCGTTCATAGGCCGCGCGGTCACGGGGCAAAACTATCCAATCGACTGGGCTGTCACGCAAAACCAAGCGGCACCCTACGATCAGCCGTGGCAAGTGGATGGTATCAGGTTTCACAATTGGATTAGACGTGCCAACCTGTTGGCGAGAGCTGGCATCGGTCTGCTGTTGTGATCGAATTTGAACCGCCCCCTCTGCCTCGCGGCGCAACTCTTTTAGCGCGGACCAAGCCCGCACCACACCCGCCAAAGAGTTGCGGTCTGTAATGGCAATAGCTGACAATCCAAGATCAGCAGCACGCGTCACCAGCTCTTCAGGATGCGAAGCGCCTGTGAGAAAGGTAAAGTTTGTGGTCACGCACAGCTCTGCATACCCAGTCCCACCAGTGTGGTTTCCGAACTGATCACGGCGAAATGCTTCGACGGGGCGGTGAGTGCGATTTACCTGCATCACGCAAACTCGCCATGGACGAACCAATGCGGATTTTGCGGTGTATAATACAGCCACAACCGCCGCCCTTGCTTGGTTTGTACATGCCAGTAATCACGCACTCCCAAACGCCAATTTTCGTCGTTCAACCACCATTCCGGTGCAATCCGTTCAGGGCCGATAGCGCGCGCTGATGTCAACGACATCCCTCTCCAGCGGAACCATTTAGGGGGCTGTGATCCACTGCCTGCAATAAATTCTGGCGGGAATAAACGTAATGGACGTGGGCGCAGCGTGCTCCACCCGCCTTCAGGTTCAGAATAAGCCGCAGGTGCGATTAAAAAACTACGTTCAGGGATATGGCTGTCAGCAGGCAAAAAACGAAGCGTATTTTCCAACCCTATCCGTGTTCCTATCCGCGTAATCAGGTCATTCAACTTGTCTTTTTGCCCTGTAGTGACATAGTTTATCTGACGTATGGGTACGGGTTCCAGCTGCACCGCCTCTAGGCGCATTTGATCTATACCAAATCCCGCCTCAACCGCCTCTAGCCCCTGTTTGAACAAAGGCATAATGCGGTCTGGGTCACGCAACGCGCGCGCCAGTCGCAGTTCCACTTGTTGATGATCCTGATCCACACGCCGCAAAGTCAAACACAGAACTCGCACCCCCATTTCCTGTGCTTTCAATTTCGTACAAAGCTGGATCAGCAATCGTTCAGCCCCTGCCACGACATCATTCAACAATCCGATTGGCTCAGGTAGCGTCATGCGCACAGCATAATGCGGTGGTTCCGCTATAGGTGTGATTTGTTCGGGTTGCGCCCCAAGTGCCTGATCCAAGCGCAACAGCAGATCAGGCCCGAACCGTCTGGTCAAAGGCGCGCGCGGGGTCGTGACCAAATCACCAATTTTGCGCAAACCCAACCGCTGTAAGGCAATGTTGGTTTTGTCATCAATACGCAACGCTGCAACGGGCAAAGATCTAAGCGCGCCCAGCATATCATTGGGTGGCGCCACACCGTCTGCATGATGTGCTAGTGCCCATGCCGCACCACGCGTATCAGCCAACCCAATTTGAACAGACAGCCCTGCACGCGCCAACCGTGCACGCATGTCGGCCAACATCGCATCCTCGCCGCCCAGAATATGGGATGATCCAGTGACATCCAGCACCAAACCATCTGCGCCTTCGATCCCCACCCAAGGGCAGTACCGCGTGAACCAACGTCTTAATATATGCAAAAATCGTTGATCACGCGCGGGGTCCGCGGGGCGGCTTTGCAAATCAGGACAAAATGCGCGCGCATCCGCATAAGGCATATCGCGGTGCAACCCTTGCTGTTCCGCGTGTTTGTTCAAACAATATAAACGATTGGCATTGCTTTGTATGATCGTCAGCGCAAATGGCCCCTCAATTGGGCGCACCCGTAGAACCCGTTCGCTGGCCAGCCGGGGAAACCATAGACAGACGACGCGACGCTGCATCCCATTTAACATACCAAGCACCTAATGTTCCCGATTTGTTCTTAATAATATCCCAACGATGCAAAGTCGAGTCATACGGATCAAATACTGGCGTACAATACCAACGGGTTTCGGCCGCATTGCTGCCCATACCATCGGATATAATCACCAACGCTGTTGATTTCCCATTTCGCGCCGCCAGTTGTAATCGCCGCCCTGCCGTCAGGCTTAATGCCTTGCTCACCTCGACAATAACCAACGAAACAGCACCAGAACGTAACGCCTCTTCTGCGATGGCCAAAATATCGGTTTGATCCTTGGCAACGGACACAAGAATATCTCGCGGATCAATGAAATCACAGAACCCTGTGGGGTTTATTTGATCCGCCTGCCAGTCATCACGCACCCACAAAACCTGCCCGCCAATACGTGCGGCCAATGTGAAAGCAAAGACGTGCACACCTGGTCCGAACGCTTCGTGCGCGCGGCCTTTGGTTAATGGAAAATGTGGCATCGTCTGATCTGTCATCAGAAAATTATATAGTAAAAATTATCTTATGACGAGTGGTCTGATACGTCATCATCTAATAATATGCGCGCAGCATTGCCTTCATCGTCGTCATATTGATTGGCACGGACCGACCAAATAAAGGCCCCTAGCCCAACCAGACCAAGTATCAGTGAAACAGGAATTAACAACGCAAGTATGTTCATTTTACATTCCTTAATCTAAGAGAATTCAACATGACTGTAATGGAAGAGGCCGACATAGCCAAAGCCGCGACCAGTGGCGTGGCAAAGCCCGCCAGCGCAATTGGAATAGCAACCAGATTGTAAACGGCAGCAATCATGAAATTCTGTTTTGATAAATAGCGCGTCATTCTCGCGACTTTGATAATCAACGGTATATCATTGAATTCAGGTTTAAGAATAACGATGTCAGCAGCGTTACGTGACACATCAAGCGCTGACGCTGGTGCCAGCGATGCGTGCGCAGACGCCAACGCCAGCGTATCATTCAATCCATCACCAATCATTAAGGTTTTGCACCCCTGCTCTGCCAATCCATCCAAACGTGCCAGCTTGTCTGATGGGCGCGCATTTGCCGTCACATCCAACCCCAATTGCCGCGCAACTCTGTCGGCAGGATCATCTGCATCACCCGTGATAATCTCTGACGAGATATCAAACTGGTCTAGCATTTCCTGAACGCCTGGACGGATCGTTTCACAGACATCAATGGGTTTGGCCATTGCCGACCCGATGCGAAGCCCCAAACCACCAAAGGAAGCATCCAACCAATCACCCCGACCCAAGCATACCCGCTGCCCCTTCCAAATCGCTTCGACGCCGTCGCCAGATACCTCTTGCAGATCCGTTAAACTAGCAGCAGAAACGTCGTTCAACGCGACCGCCAAGGCTCGTGCCAACGGATGGCTAGACGCCTGAGCCAAAGCCAAAGCAACCGATTTTTCGCCCTCTGACCAAGAGGTTGGGATGGATATGGCAGGAATTGTAAGCGTGCCCGTTTTGTCGAAAACAACATGGTTCACCTCTGCTATTCGTTCCAAAGCAGTGGCATGTTTGACCAGAAACCCAGCTGAGAACAATCGACTGATCGCGGCAGTCGTAACCGCAGGCACAGCCAAGCCAAGCGCGCATGGGCAGGTAATGATCAAAACCGCAATCGCGATATTCAACGCGTGCCTGACATCACCAGTCGCCACCATCCAGCCAACAAAAGCGGCCAGCGCCAGCAGATGAACCACCGGT
>CALDZS010000050.1 GCA_937944065.1 uncultured Amylibacter sp.
TGGTGTTTTGCGAATGCGTAAGCCAAAAGCAATATTGTCGGCGACGTTCAAATGCGGATACAGCGCGTAATTCTGAAAAACCATTGCCACGTCGCGGTCTTTTGGTGCCATGCGGTTCATGTGAACGTCATCGATATGCAATTCGCCGCCAGTGATTTCTTCTAGCCCAGCTATCATCCGAAGGGTCGTAGATTTTCCGCAGCCCGATGGGCCAACAAGCACGACAAATTCTTTTTCCGCCACCTCAAGATCGATACCGTGAACAACTTGCACGGCTCCGTATGCTTTGATGATCTTTTCTAATTTTACGCCCGACATTGCTTCTCCCTGACCTGCCAGTACGAACTCGTTGCACCGCCTCTCAAACTCGATTTTGACGGTTTGAAAAAGGAGCCACAAGAATCGCCCTTCCCAAAACTGGTATACTAGTATTTAATAGACATCAAATAGTTTTTCGAATCTCACGTTGGGACGCATGCCGATGAAAATCACCGAAGTCATCATTACACCAATCGCAATTCCAGACGTTCCGCTTGCAAACACAAAAGGCGTTCACCCTTCGGTTTTTCTACGCGCTGTCATCGAGGTTAAAACCGACACAGGCCTGATTGGGCTGGGCGAGGCTTACGGCGCCAAGCGTACGTTGACTGGATTGCAAACAGTCGCGCCTACCCTTGAAGGGCTTGATCCGTATGATCTGCACGATCTACGTCGACGCGTTGAAACAGCTTTGCCCAATAGCGGTGGCGTCAACGCCCCCACGGCCCTTGCCGACCACAAGGTCATTGATGTAGTCTATAGCGCCTATGAGATTGCCTGCCTTGATCTGCGCGGCAAAGAGGTAGGTCGCCCAATGTACGACTTGTTGGGCGGTGCTGTACGAAAAACCATTCCGTTTGGCGGATACCTTTTTTACAAATTCGCTAAGCAGGACTTAACCTTTGGTCCTGATATTTTTGGCGAAGTGATGACCCCCGATGCATTGGTCAATCAAGCCAAACAATTTTCGCGCGAGTACGGGTTTAAATCATGGAAGCTGAAAGGAGGCGTGTTGCATCCAGACTTGGAAGTGGAAACCATGTTGAAACTTCGCGAAACCTTTCCTGATCACCCCTTACGCATTGATCCGATGGGCGCATGGACAGTGCCAACAGCCAAACGGGTTGTTGATCAATTGGACGGGGTTTTGGAATATCTTGAGGATCCTTGTCGCGGCATGGATGCTATGGCAGAGCTGTCGGCGATGATAGACATGCCATTATCGACCAATCTTGTCGTCGTTGAATTTGAACAAATCATCGAAGCTGTGAAACAGGATGCGGTACAAATCATTCTGTCAGATCACCACTATTGGCGCGGTGCCACTGGCGCTGTGCATTTAGGCGAAATCTGTCGTGCGGCCAACCTGGGTGTTTCCATGCATTCCAATTCTCATCTAGGTATTTCATTGGCTGCTATGTGCCATGTCGCGGCGGCTACGCCGAACCTGACCTATGATTGTGACACGCATTATCCCTGGTCGACGAAAGAAATCATCAAGGGTGGGCGACCAACATTTATCAATGGCACATTACAGGTTCCAGACGGGCCGGGTTTAGGGGTCGAATTGGATTATGACGCCGTCGCCGAGCTGCATGACCTGTACAACCAAGCAATGGTCAAGGATCGTGATGATACGGATGAAATGCTAAAATATATCCCTGATTATGTTCGTAAAGTTCCAAGGTGGTAATACGCAAAGGTAAGGTATTGTGGCGTTGAAAGACTAGTATTTGTCAACTATACAGCCCAAACAAAGGAGATGCTTGAATGGCCGAGGCCACACAAATTCAAAATCGACGTACCAGTGTCGACATGATTTTCGACCATCTATATGGCGAGATTGTCAGCCTTGCCTTGCTCCCTGGGAATAAAATTTCCGAGGCTGAAATCGCCAGTCGTTTTGGTGTATCCCGCCAGCCTGTCAGAGATGCTTTTAGCCGGCTTGAGGGTATGGACTTGCTGTTGATCCGCCCGCAAAAAGCGACCGAGGTGAAACGTTTTTCCATCCGTGAAATGAATAAATCCCGGTTCGTTCGCGCCGCGATCGAGGCAGAGGTTTTGCGCCGCGCGGCTGCCCAGTGTGATCGCGCAGATGCAAAGCGTCTTGATGACTGCCTAGAGCGTCAGGCAGAGATGGTCGCCAAAAGCGATTATAAGACCTTTGGCGCATTGGACTACGAGTTTCACAAAACATTGTGCGAAATTGCGGGTGTCGATTTCGCATTCGAAGTTATCTCGTCCGAAAAGAGCAAAGTTGATCGTTTGTGTCTGCTGGGTCTGGCCAAAGAGGACCGCATGCCCGAACTTTTGAACGACCATAGGGAAATCGCCAAACATATAAAAGAAGGTGCGCCAGAACTGGCGGTTAAAGCGGGCATGGATCATTTGGGGCGTTTAGATGCGACCATTGAAACCATCTCTACGCACCATGCGGATTATTTTGATCCCTAAACCTACCCCTCGGCGTTCAGGTTCTTTTTCCATTGACCTTTAAACAGGCGCATATGGAATGCTGGGAATTTCACCAGCTCTTCTAACAGCAGCATCGAAAAGACCCAAAAAACCGAAACTTCAAGATATAAGACTAGTATTGCGGTCAAGGGTACTCTGACCGCCCATTGCGACCATAGAAATATCTTCATCACGTAAACAGTATCCCCACCCGCCCGCAGGGTATTGCCACAAATTGCATTCGATCCCTTTGGGAATGGTAACAGCAAAAGGATTGGCAAAAAGCCAAGCAACGCCGCGCGCGTTACATCTTGGATATCGGCGTAAAGCCATCCCGATGAAAGGCAAACTGCAAGGTAACCAGTAGCGACAATTCCAGAGGCGACAAACCCAGACCGCCAAGATCGGCTTAGGAATTTGTCGATTTCGGTGCTGTCAGAGTTTTTACCCAGCAATTGCCCAATAAAAATCCCAGTGGCTTGCGACCAAGAGATGCTAATCGTGCCCGCGACAACAATCCACGGTGTGATCAAGGTCATCGCGGCAAATGCATAAATGTCCATCTTGGCATATATCAACCCACATATATTCTGCGCTAACGACGAACTGACAAAGGTGGCCGCAATCGGCAACGAAAAAATCAGGTGGCGTTTGGTAGAGTTCGAAAAAGTACCGCGCAGCCAGCCCTGTACGCCGATAAACGCGCCATCAATCTGATAAAATCTGATTACCAGGTACAGCATCTGGACGACCGAAGAAATCGCGCTGCCCATCGCCGCCCCCATGACACCTAATTCTGGCATGCCAAACAGACCCTGAATTAGAACAATGCTCAGAAAAATATTCAAAGGGACTGAGATTAAGAAGCCATAGAATGGCACTTTCGATTTCCCACATCCGTTAAAGTGGCTGGATATGGAACTATTGATCGATTGGCTGACGATGACGATTGTGAACACTGAAAGATACGCCATTGCTTGCTCTGCAATCCAAGCGTTATGGGCGAAGTTCCTAATTACGTCGCCGCTTACAAAGAAAAGGACAAGCAGGCCCAGAAAAGTTGCCGCTAAATTGATAAACAAGCCGCAAAAAAACCCTGTCTTCAGCGCAATTGCATCAGCCGAACCAAACGCTTGCGCAATCCGAATTTGCGTGGCGCTGGAAAACGCAAAATTGACCCCAAGCAGCAGACCGCTTAAGGACCCCGCGATGCCCATTGCCGCCAACGCCTCTTCCCCTAACGCCGAAACGAGGTACGCATCGATTAAGATAATCCCGTGCAACATGACCGCCTTCAGCGCAAGCGGCCAAGCCAAGTTGAAGACATCGCTTTGCGATGGCATTGTACTGATTTTCGATTGTTTCAACATTAATCTTCTAGGGTAGGAAAAGGTTTAACGGGCGACCTGATTTGAATTTGGTTTGCCGAATTTGAAAAACCGCATTACTTAGTTTGTTTTATAATTGAAGCAACTAGTATACCAGTTGACCATCTAAGTGCAACTTCGGACATTAGCTCTTACGCTCGCCCCCTTGTTGTTCCCACTACGGCGTGCGTAAACTCAACGCTCATGTATTTTAACAGTAAGAAAGCGTACTTGTTCTTCGCTTTTCAAAACAAAAATTCACCCTTCAAACACTCGTTTACGCGCATTTTCAACGTGGTCGCGCATAGCTGCACGCGCTGCACCTTGATCTGCGCGCACGATGGCATTTAAAATCTCAAAATGCTCGCGCTGGACCAAATCCATCCGTTCTTTTGACTTTGCACGTGACAGATTACGGGTCAAATTAAGTCCCATCAGAATACTTGTCTTCATCGACGTTCGTGCCGCCGTGAAATAAGGATTTCCAGAAGCGGTGCAGATCGCTTCGTGAAACATTTCATCGGCATCGACACCCAATTCACCCTCACGGATACAACGATCCAGTTCTTCTGCTGCTGTTCGCAAATTTGCAATGTCGTAATCCGTGCGCCGTTGCGCGGCTAAAAACGCAGCCTCGCCTTCCACGGCTGAGCGGAATTCAAAGGTCCGTTGAATGTCCGCAATGGATCCAGCGGGTGCGAAATCTAATACTGCTCCGTCAGGGCGACGTTGGACAAATGAACCTGAACCTTGGCGCGAAACAACAACTCCGTCTTCGCGTAACTGTTTCAGCGCTTGCCGCAAAACAGGTCGAGACACTTCAAATAATGTGCTCAATTTATGTTCGGTAGGAAGCTTAGCCCCGATTGGGGCTTGGCCACTTACGATCATTTCGAGAATTTTTTCATACACTAGGTCCGAAAGTTTCCTATCCTGAAACGGTTTGCTTTCTGCGGATTTTTGCGCGGCCATAACTTCTACCTGTTTTCTTGTTCTTGCCAGATTTCGAACTTGCTGTTCTTTTCAGGATCCGTAAGCGGATAGTGCCCAAATATTGGAATCCGACTCTGCGCCTTATCTGGCGCGCTCTGACAGAAGTTACAAAAGGATGCAAACCATACCCTTGTCGTCGCTACCGTATTTCTAAGTTTCGTGGTTTAGCCAAAGAGCGATGGTAGGAACAGTGAAACGGCGGGCACATATGTAACCAAGATGAGCGCCGCGAGAATAGCCAAGTAAAACGGCCATATCGTTTTTAGCGTTTCTTCAATCTTTATTCGACCCACTGCACAACCCACAAAGAGGCAGGTTCCAACAGGCGGGGTACACAGGCCCAATCCCAAATTAACCAGCAACATGATCCCAAACTGATGTGGATCCATTCCTAAATCTTTAACAATTGGAAGGAATATCGGGGTGCAGATCAAGATTAACGCAGCCATATCCATGATCATCCCAAGGACAAGCAGCATAATGTTAATCATCAAAAGCACATAAATCTTTTCCTCTGAAATACCCAACATGAAACCGCTTAGCTTGTCTGGAACTTGATAAAGCGCCAACAAATACGCAAACGAACTGGCAAACCCAATTAGCACCATGACCATGGCAGTGGTCCGAACAGCCGAGATGACAGAGGTTTTGAACCCCTCCCAGTCCAAACTGCGGTAGACAAAATATGTCAGCAATAGTGCGTAAATCGCGCCGAAGGCGCCAGATTCAGTAACTGTAAACACACCCGACAAAACGCCGCCAACAATGATGACAGCTGTGATAAGGCCAGGAATGGCCGCCAGGGACGCCGCAAAAACAGCTTGCCAGCCTGGGAATTTTTCAGCTGGATAATTATGCTTGATAGCAATGAAATATGCAGCAACTGCCAAGCACACACACATAAGAATTCCG